>CAZIIB010000193.1:0-6940 GCA_964539125.1 uncultured Thermoanaerobaculia bacterium
ACCCGGCTGTCGGCCCGGACGACCCGCTCGCCGAGGGCGATCAGCAGCTCCATCAGCGAGCCGAAGCCCACCGGCTCGGGGCTCAGGAACATACACCCGCCCGGACCGAGGACCCGGGTGCTGGTGAAGTCCTCGAAGGGGCGCTGGAAGGGCTCGGGGTCGAGCACGCGCACCAGCGAAGGCCGGTTGATGGGGACCCGCGGAAAGCGGCGCTTCTGAAGGTAGGCCATGGCGATCTCCAGGTCGACGGAATCGACGCATGGACATAGAAATATATCTCCGGGGCGTTTGTCAAGCCTCGGTCCCGAGAGCGCCGCCCCGGGCCGGGTAGACTGGCTCTTCCCATGGACGCTCCTGCGCCGGTGCGCGGCTTCATTCTCCAGGCGACCTACCGCATCGAGGACGGGCGGCCGGTGGTCCATCTCTACGGCCGGCTCGAGACCGGCGAGAGCTTTCTGGTGCGCGATCGGCGTCAAGTGCCGGCGTTCTACGTGCTGGAACGGGATCATCAGAGGGTGCTCGAGGTCGCGCCGGGCGCGGGTCCGTTCCGGCTGGTCGAGACCGATCGGGTGAGCCTGGGGGGCGA
Source organism: uncultured Thermoanaerobaculia bacterium (assembly GCA_964539125.1). Classification (GTDB taxonomy): domain Bacteria; phylum Acidobacteriota; class Thermoanaerobaculia; order Multivoradales; family DATKCC01; genus CAVUBL01. The sequence continues at coordinate 587 of CAZIIB010000193.1, forward strand.
GCCCGTCCTCCGGGTGGAGGTGCCGAAGCCCTCCGACGCTCCCCGGGTCCGGGATCGGCTCCACAAGGCGGGCCTCGCGACCTTCGAAGCCGACGTGCGGTTCGCCATTCGCTACCTCGTCGACCGGGGGATCCGCGGCTCGCTCGAGATCCGCGGCGCGTCCCATCCTGGGCCGGGTGTGGACCGGGTGTTCGAGGACCCCGAGGTGACGCCGGGCGACTGGGTGCCCGAGCTCGGCGTGCTCTCCTTCGACATCGAGACCGACCCGGCGGCCGAGCGGCTGCTCTCGGTGGCGCTCTGGGGCTGCGGCGCGGCGGAGGTGCTGATGCTCTGCCCGGCGGGATCGTCGTGTCCGTCCGGGCCGGTGCGGGTGGCGGGCTTCGAGACCGAGGCGGAGCTGCTCACCGCCTTCGCTCACCGGGTGCGGGAGATCGACCCGGACGTCCTGACCGGGTGGAACGTGATCGACTTCGACCTGGCGGTGCTGGCCCGTCTCTCCGAGCGCTGGGGCGGGGTCCTCGAGCTCGGTCGCGGGCCGGGGACGGTCCGCCTGTCTCGGGGTTTCCGCCGCGGTCCGTCGAGCGCCTCGGTGCCCGGGCGCACGGTTCTCGACGGCATCCAGCTCCTGCGCGGCGCGTCCATCCGGATGGAGAGCTACGCCCTGGACGCCGTCGCCCGGGAGGCGCTGGGCGAAGGCAAGACCCTGTCGGCCGGCGAGGGCGGCCGGGAGATCTTGCGCCTGTTCGAGGAGGACCGGGAGGCCCTCGCCGAGTACAACCTGACCGACGCCCGGCTGGTGCTCGAGATCCTCGAGCACTTCCAGCTCGTCGAGCTCGCGGTGGAGAGAAGCCGGCTCACCGGCCTTCCTCCCGAGCGGCTGGGCGCTTCGATCGCGGCCTTCGATTTCCTGTATCTCTCGGAGCTCGGCCGACGGGGCGTGGTGGCCCCCAGCGTCGGCTCGGGCGACGAGGAGCCCGGCGAGACCGCGGGCGGGTACGTCCTCGAGCCGCGCCCGGGTCTCTACGAGAACGTGCCGGTGTTCGACTTCCGGAGCCTCTATCCGAGCCTGATCCGGACCTTCGGGATCGATCCCCTGAACCACGTGCCGCCGGGGAGCGAGGCTGGTGACGGCGCGGCGGCGGACGACGACCTGGTCATCGCCCCGAACGGCGTGGCCTTCCGTCGCCGGCCCGGGATCCTGCCCGCGATGCTGGACGACCTCTTCCCGCGCCGGGAGGCGGCCCGGCGCGAGGGCGACCGGGTGACGAGCTACGCCATCAAGATCCTGATGAACTCGTTCTACGGCGTGCTCGCGACCCCGGCCTGCCGCTTCCACAGCCCGAGGATCGCCAACGCCATCACCGGCTTCGGCCGGGAGGTCCTGCTCTGGACCCGGGACCGGATCGCCGCGCGTGGCCACCGCGTGCTCTACGGCGACACCGACAGCCTGTTCGTCGAGTCCGATCTCGCCGAGGCAGGGGCGGCGGGTGCCTTCGCCGAAGAGCTGGCCGTCGAGCTCAACCGGGAGCTCGCCGCCTGGATCGTCGAGCGCTACCGGGTGGAGAGCCGCCTCGAGCTGCGCTTCGAACGCCTCTACCTGAAACTTCTCCTGCCCTCGAGGCGCCACGGCGGGCGGGGCGCCCGCAAACGCTACGTCGGAGTGGTCGAGGAGGAGGGCGAGCGCCGCACGGTCTTCACCGGCATGGAGGTCGTGCGGCGGGACTGGACGGAGCTCGCCCGCCGAGTCCAGCAAGAGCTCTACGAGCGGCTGTTCGCCGGCGAGGCGGTGGAGCCCTACCTGCGCCGGGTGCTGGGCGAGCTCGAGGCGGGTGGGCTCGACGACCTCCTCGTCTACTACAAGGGGCTGCGCAAGGACCCCGCGGAGTACACCTCGACGACGCCGCCCCACGTCGCGGCGGCGAGGAAGCTCTCGGGTCCCATTCCCGACGTGATGGCCTACGTGGTGACGGTGGCCGGACCCGAGCCGGCCGAGGAGCGCGAGCATCCGTTCGACTACGGCCACTACGTGGAGAAGCAGGTCCGGCCGGTGGCCGAACCGGTGCTGGAGCTGGTGGGAGTGGGCTTCGACGCCCTGACGGGGCGGGGTGAGCAGCTGGGGTTGTTCTGACGGGATCACCCCCCTCCGCACCCTCGATCCCCCTTCCACCCTCGCTGCCATCCCTGATTTCCTGTCCTACTCCGAGTGCTTCCTCCAAGTGCCACCCTCTTGGTGGTAGATGTGGGTTCTACTGGTCGGCGTGGGAGATTGCGCGACTCCGCGAGCCCTGGATCAGGCGAGGCCGGCGGCGCGGAGGGCGGCGAGGGCCTGGTCGAGAGAGGCCTCGGGAGGGCCGGAGGTGTCGATCCGCTCGAGGGCCGTGGCGGTCTCGGCCGCCGGTTCCTCCCAGCGTTCGGCGAGGGCCTGGTAGACGGCCCAGTCGGCGTCGGAGGGCTCCGCCACCACCCAGGTGCCACCCTCTTGGTGGTGCCCCCTCCGAGTGCCACCCTCTTGGTGGAGTCGGCTCACGTCGGTGCGTCCTCGGAGGCGCCGCCGAACCTCCTCGGCGGGCGCCTCGCACACGAGCACCCGGGCCGCCCCGCCCCACGCCCGCGCCGCCGCCAGGAACTCCCGGCGGTGGGCTTCCTCTCGGAAGCCTGCGTCCACCACTACGCGCTGGCCCTGGAACAGGAGCTCTTCGGCGCGCTCGAGGCAGGCGGCGTAAGTGCGCTCGGTCCACTCGGGGGTGTAGAGCCCCTCGTCCACGGCGGCGGCGGCGCTCTCGCCCGGCGCGCGGCCGGCGAGCTCCTTGCGGACGACGTCCGAGCGCACCACGGCGAAGCCCGCCGCCTCCACGAGACCGAGTGCCAGGTGGCTCTTGCCGGTGCCGGGGAGCCCGGTCGCGAGGACGAGGCAGGGGCGTTCGCCCGGCGAGGCGAGCTCGCCGAGGGCCAGGAGGAAGCGGGCTCGGGCTCGTTGGAGATCTTGCCGGCGCTGCCCCCGAGAGACCCCGTCAGCCCCGAGCGCGAGGCTCTCTACTTTGCCCCGAATCACGGCGCGGTAGGCGGTGTAGTGGGGTAGGAGCTCACGACCTGAATCGTCGTCGGAAGCGTCGAAGTAGGCGCCGACGAGGCGGCGCGCCAGGTCGTCTCGGCCGTGGAATCGGAGGTCCATGACCAGGAAGGCCAGGTCCGAGACCGGATCCGCGTACCGAAACCGGACGTTGAACTCGATGCAGTCGACGATGACGAGGTCGTCGGGCGGCGGGCTCTCGGGAAAGGCGTAGACGTGATCCAGGTGGAGGTCGCCATGGGTGTCGCGCGCCACGCCGGGTCGGGCCCGGGCCTCGATCAGGTCGCGGCGGCGGACGAGCTCGGCCTCGCTGAGCTCGCGCAGGCGGGTCCAGACCGCTTCGCTGACGGTTTGCCCCCGGAAGGGTCGGGTCTGCTCGAAGTTCTCGCGGGCGTTGCCGGCGACGACCTCGAAGCGGGCCCAGCGCGCAACCTCCGGGCCGGTCGCGGCGTGGCGGTGGAAGTCCGCGAGGCGTTGGGCGAGGGCTTCGAGGAGGTGCGGCTCCAGCTCGCCGCGCCCGAGCCTGGACAGTAGGGTCGCCTCCTCGGGAAGGCGCCTCATCTTGACGGCGTACTCGAGTGCCGATCCGTCGCCTCCCACCCGGAGCCCTCCAACCGGGCCACGTGAGATCGGAGCCACGCCGAGATAGACGGTCGGGGCGAGGCGCCGGTTCAAGCGCACCTCCTCCTCGCAGGCGGAGCGGCGGCGCTCCAGGGTCGTGAAGTCGAGGAAGCCGAGATCGAGCGGCTTCTTCACCTTGTAGGCGAAGTCTCCGGCGAGGAAGACGACGGAGATATGGGTCTGGACCGCCGTGACTCCCGCGGCGGGATGGGGATAGGCCCCCGGGTCGGAGAGGCCCTCGATCAGGTCGCCGAGCTCGATCTCGGCCTCCCCGGTGTCACTGGAGGCTCGGCTTGCCCGCCGCGAGGCTCCACTTTCCGGCGCCGTGGGCCGCGATGAACAGGAAGACGAAGCAGTAGAAGACCGCCTTCTCGCCGCCGTTCATGATCGGCCAGAAGCCTCCGCCGGCATGCGCCATGAAGTATGCCACGGCCATCTCGCCGGCGGCGATGAACGCGGCCCAGCTCGCGAAGAGCCCGAAGGCGATGAGGATTCCGCCGAAGAGCTCGATGACGCCGGCGAGGCCGAAGAGAGAGACGAGTTGGACGGTGGCGCCATGGCCGTCCACCCCACCGAGGAGGCCGAAGAGCTTCTGAGCTCCATGACAGGCGAAGAGCAGGCCGACGATGAGGCGCATGAGCGCGTAGAGCGGCTCTGAGTACTTGCCCAGTAGCTTGTGCATGAGAGTGCTCCTTTTCGGATCGGTTGGTCCGCCAAACAGCCGGCTCGCCGACGGGCCCGAGAGGCCCCTCCCGGCACCTTCCTGGTGCCTTTGCCTCGCAGGCGGCGGTTGGCACGACGCTCACGAGAATAATAACAGGCCACCGGGGCCTCGGCTCAGCGCCCGCGCCAGATACGCCAGCGCGCGAGCACGCGGTCTCCTCGGACCACGTGCAGGGAGTCGAAGCAGGCGGCGGCGAGGCAGGCGTGGTTGGGCAGGATGCGCACACGCGAGCCGAGGGGAAGGGGGGCGCTCAGGACGCCGTGCTCCTGGGACAGAGAGACGACTCGCACGTCGTTTCGCAACGTGCCACCCTCTTGGTGGTCGCGCGAGGTTCCACCCTCTTGGAGGTCCAAGAGCTCACCCAGAGTGGGCGGGTCCAGCCAGTCCGGCCCCGGGTCCTTGGACAGGGCGAGGGCGCCGGCGTCGATCACGGCATGGTCCGCTCCCGGCTGGCAGGAGATCACTGTCGCCAGGATGCTCAGAGCGCAGTCGGCCGCCGTGCAGGAACCGATCGTGACCTGGGTGAAGTCGTAGAAGGTGTAGTTGCCCGGTCGGACCTCGGTGACGCCGTCGAGCCGCTCGGCGGCGGCCATCCCGGGCGTCGAGCCGACGCTCACGCCCGGCACGGCGAGGCCGGAGGCCCGGAGGCGTTCGGCCAAGCCGACCATCACCGCGCGCTCCTCCTCGGCGGCCCGCGCCGCCTCCGCTCGCGAACGCGCGTGGTAGGCCTGGCCCGAGTGACTGAGGAGGCCGTCGAAGATCAGACGGCGCGAGGCGTGGATTGCCCGGACGAGCTCCACGGCGCGCTCCGACGCCGGGTCGACCCCGGCTCGATGGTAGCCGGCGTCCACCTTGAGCCAGACGTGAACCGGCCTCGGCGCCCGGGAGGCGGCCTCCTCGATCCAGCCGATTGCATCGATTGAGTCGACGACCAGGCGGAGAGTCACCCTGCGGGCGAGCTCCATGGTCTCGGCCAGGCGGCTCGGGACCACGGGGAACGCCCAGGTCAGGTCGTCGAACCCGTGCTCCGCGAAGACCCGGGCCTCGGCCAGGGTCGACACGGTGAGCCCTCGGGCCCCCAGGTCGCGCTGGCGGCGGGCGATCTCGACGCACTTGTGCGTCTTGACGTGTGGGCGCAGAGCGACATGCAAGGCCCGGGAGCGCGCCGCCATGGCCGACAGATTGGCCTCGAGACGATCGAGGTCGAGCAGCAGAGCGGGGGTAGGGAGGGCCAAGAGGGGGGTCTCGGCGCTCCCTGGAGAGCTAATGTCCCCCAGCCTCGGCGGCGCGGTGCTCGCCCCCGCCCATGTCTTCGTGCTCCTCGACGTCCGGCGCCATCCCTTCCTCGCCCTCCTCGTGATGCTGCTCCTCGGCTCCGGCGGTCAGCTCGGCGTAGCGTGCGGCCGACATCTTCGGCAGCTCCTGCACGAACGCCACGATGTTCCAGATCTCCTCGTCGCTGTGGGTGCGTCCGAAGGCAGGCATGCCGCTCATCTTGATGCCGTGCTTGGTGATCCAGAACAGCTCGGAGGGGCTCCAGTCGTCAGCCGAACGGACGAGCTCGGGGGCGTGAGGGTTGAGGCCCTTGTGGATCTCCGACTCCTCGACGCCGGGACCGACGTGGCAGACCTCGCAGTTCTCCTTGTAGTGGGCCGCGCCTTCGCGGAGCCTGGCCGGCTCCGAGAGGTCCGGTGCCTCGATCCCGGCCGCCTGGCGTTCGACCGAGTTGTCCATGGTGGTGCTCAGGGCCCAGCGGGTGAGCCGCGTGTGAGGGGAGTCCGCCGCCACATCGTAGGCGCCGGTGTAGACGACGGCGAGGAGGAGCGCGGCCAGGACGACGAAGACCGCGACAAGGGTGACGATGACGCGCATGGCTCTCCTTCCAGGATCTGTTGAGGGACGGGTAGACCTGCTCGTCCGGCTGCTGACAAAGTGCAGC
>CAZIIB010000194.1:0-6935 GCA_964539125.1 uncultured Thermoanaerobaculia bacterium
CTCTCCCAGCTGAGCTACTGCCCCACCGGCAGGGCGGCGAGTATAGCCGTCTCCGGCTCGCCCGGCAACGCCGGCAGCGGCGTCTCGTCAGGCCCCGCTCGGCGCCTGGGCCCCTTCTTCGCCTGTCGTCTCCACCAGGCCGGCCAGGGTGACGCCCGCGAGGCCCTGGGTGCGCTGGCGCTCGACCCGGGCCGCCAGCTCGTCGAGGCGGCGCTGGAGGCCGTCGCCCAGGGGCTCGAAGATCCTGCCGCTCAGGGCGTCGTACGCGGAGAGAACCTGCTCCACCGACACCCGGTGCGGCGGCCGGGCCAGGAGGTAGTCCCGCTCGCGGCCCTCGGTGACCTCGAGAATCCCGGCCTCGAGGAGCGGCTGGAGGATGGGCTCGAGCTGATCCGGGGGCACGAGCAGGCGGTCGGCGAGCTCTTCTTGACCGGTCATCGGAGAGCCCTCGGTGAGCCGCGAGGCGAGGGCCACCGTGGCGGCGAGGCCGATCCAGCGCCCCTGGAGGTTGCGCTCCGGGCCGGCGCCTCGCGCGAGAGCCCCGAAGTGCTGGGCGCAGTAGGACATCTCGCTGCCGTAGAGGATGATCGTCCAGGTGACCTCGATGGAGACGGCGAAGAAGAGGACGAAGGCGAAGCGGCCGTAGACCGCGCTCGGGTTGGTGAGCAGGCCCACGTAGAGCCCGAAGCTCCTGCGCAGCAGCTCGAGGAGGATCGCCGCGGCCAGGCTGCCGATGGCGGCGCAGCGCAGCGACACCCGCGTGTAGGGCACCAGCCAGTACAGCATGGTGAGGCCCAGGAGGGTCCCCAGGAACGGCAGCAGGTTCAACGCCACCGAGCTCTCCAGCAGCTCGCGGCCGAAGCGCTGGCGCAGGATGAGCAGGGTGGAGAAGGTGGCGCCGATCAGCACCGGGCCCCAGAAGACGAGGAGGGTGAAGGAGAGCAAGCGCACCCGGTAGGGCCGCCGATGGGAGACGTTCCAGATCCGGTTGATCGTCTCCTCGACGGTGCCGAAGGCGAAGAGCGCGGTGGCGAAGAAGAACAAGATCCCCCACCCCTGGAGGTGCTGGGCCTGCTCGAGGAACTTCTGGAGCTGCTCGGTGAGGGTGGCCTCGTGGTAGGGCAGCACCTGGACGAAGAACTCGAGGCTCTGCTCCTGGTAGGCGGTGAACACCCGGGCGCCGATGAACGAGAACGCCGCGAGCAGGGGGATGAAGGAGAGGATGGTGACGTAGGCGAGCGCCGCCGAGGTGAGGATGACGCCGTCGCGGTGGGCCCGCCGGAGGGTGAGGAGCGAGAAGCGGCCGAGGCGCCCGGCGGACTCGAACCAGGGCCGCAAGGCGGGTTCCCTGGGCAGAGCCCGGAGGCGTTCGAGGAGGGTGAGCTCGGTCATGGCCCGGTTCTTGCTCCTGAAGTACGGCGCGATGGCGGGCACTCTACCACCGGAGCCGGTTCCGGCTCGTTGAATACCTGAGCCCACCATGATAAGATTTTTGTCTTCGATGAACACCCAGACAACATAGCGACTCAGGAGACCATCCCATGGCCAAAGCGAAAGAGGAACCCACTCTCGTAGCGAACGCGCGCGAGAAGGTGACGAAGATGGCGGCCGACGCCCAGACCAAGCTCCAGGACGTCTCGAAGGACGTGCGACGCGGCGCCGAGCGCGCCCAGGAAGAGATCAAGAAGGGCTACGAGCGGGCCTCGCAAAGCGCCCGCGAGAGCTACGACGAGGCCTCGCGCAACATGCGGAAGGGCTACAAGAAGGTCCGCAAGGACTTCGACGGCCTCACCAAAGACGTCAACGAGTACGTGCGCGACAACCCGGGCAAGTCGGTGCTGATCGCCGCCAGCGTCGGCTTCGTGATCGGCCTGTTCTTCCGCGGCGGTCGCGACGAGTAGGCCGCCATGTCCTCGCGCCTCGTGCCGTCCGAACCCGCCGCTCACGAGGTGGTCGACGAGCTGATGCCCGAGAGCTTCGAGTGGGAACGCCTGGTGCGCACCTACCCGGTGCCCGCCCTGTTGCTGGCCGCCGCCGGCGGCTTCATCCTGGGTCGCAGCCGGGGCGGGGTGGTGGTCGGCGCCCTCGCCTCCTTCGCCGCCGCTCGGGTGACCGACGAGGTCAACCGAGTGCTCGGCGAGGACGTGCTGGAGCCGGAGTGAGCCCTCTCGACCGCCGGCGCCGGCCCCGCGAGCCAGTTTGACGCGGACCGGCTCCGGCGGCCGCGTCGAAGCGGCGGGCCCGCCCCGCTCCGGTCCCTGTCGCTGCGAGTACAATCCGCCCCGGGGTGCGCACCATCTTCCACATCTCGGACGTCCACTTCGGGCCGCCCCACCTGCCGCGGATCTCCGAAGGCGTCCTCGAGCTCATCGACGAGCGCCGGCCCGACGTGGTGGTGCTCTCCGGCGACCTCACCCAGCGCGCCCGGCCCGAGCAGTTCCGCGAAGCCCGCCGGTTCGTCGACCGCATCCCGGTGCCGAGCCTGGTCGTGCCGGGCAACCACGACGTCCCCCTCTTCCGCTTCTGGGAGCGGATCTTCGTTCCCTTCGGCGCCTACCGGCGCTTCTTCGACCGGGAGCTCGAGCCGGTCTTCCGGGACGACGAGCTCCTGATCGTCGGCGTCAACACGGCGTTCAACTGGACCTGGAAGGACGGGCGCATCACCCTCGGCCGCCTGCTCGAGGTGGGCGAGCTGCTCGAGGCGACCCCCGAGACGGTCTTCAAGGTGGTCGTCGCCCATCACCACCTGATCCCGCCCCCGAACTTCGGCACCCAGCGGGTGCTCACCAACGCCTACGAGGCGATCGACCTGTTCTCCTCCTGCGGCGTCGACCTGATCCTCTCCGGTCACCTCCACCAGGCCTATATCGGCAACTCCGAGGAGTTCTACCCCAAGGGGCGGCCGCCGGTGGTGATCCTCCACTCGGGCACCACCACCTCGCGGCGCGGCCGGAAGGGCGAGCGCCGGAAGAACTCCTGCAACTGGATCGAGGTGGGGGCCGAGTCGCTGACCGTCTCTCACCTGCGGTGGCACCCGGAGCTCGACCGCTTCGCCGAGCACAGCCGCCACCTGTATCCCCGCCAGGAGCGGGTGCCCTACACCACGGAAGGGCTCTGAGCCCTCCGAAACCGGGGCGCCGCCCCGGTGGGACACGCCGCAAGAACGATCCCTGTCGGGGTTTTCACGGGATATCATCCCGAGACCAGCCTGCGGCCGGCGCGCCGTCCGGGCTGCCACGCAGAAAGGGGTGCGAGCGATGAGCGACTACGAAGACGAGGAGTGGGTGGCGGTCAAGACGGTCGAGGACGAGGAAGAGGCCGACCTGATCAGGGGCTACCTGCGCAACGAGGACATTCCCTGCAGCCTGGAGTCGCAGTACTCCCACGAGTTCCCGGCCCACGTGGGGCAGCTCGGCGTGGTCGAGGTGCAGGTGCCGGCGAGCCTGGCGGACCGGGCCCGGCGCCTCCTGGAGCGTCGCGAGGCCGAGTTCGGCGAGGATGGGGAGGAGGCCGAAGCCGGAACGTGACGGCGTTCGAGAGCGGCGCAACCGTCGGGCGCTACCGGATCGTCCGGCCTCTCGGCGAGGGAGCCATGGGTGTGGTCTACCTCGCCCAGGACCCCCAGATCGAGCGCCTGCTGGCGATCAAGACCGTGCGGCCGGCGGAGAGCGTCGTCGCCTCGGGCACACGGGTCGCCGAGCGTCACGAGCGCCTGTTGCGCGAGGCGCGGACCGTCGGCCGCCTGATCCACCCCAACATCGTCACCCTGTTCGACGCCGGAGAGCAGGACGGCCTGCTCTACCTGGCCTTCGAGTACGTGGAGGGGCCGAGCCTCGATCAGCGCCTGCGCTCCGGTGAGCCGGTGAGCACGGCCGAGGCGCTCCGGATCGCCCGGGAGACGGCCGAGGGTCTCGCCTACGCCCACGCCCGGGGCGTCGTGCACCGCGACGTCAAGCCGGCCAACCTGCTGCTCGCCGCCGATGGGCGGGTCAAGATCAGTGACTTCGGAATCGCCAAGGTCGTCGGCCAGGCGACCGAGCTGACCCTGACCGGCACCGTGGTGGGGAGCCCCCATTACCTCTCGCCCGAGCAGGTGCGGGGCGAGGAGCTCGACGGCCGGAGCGACCTGTTCTCCCTGGGCGTCGTCCTCTACGAGCTCCTCGGGGGCCGGCGCCCCTTCGACGGCGAGACCCTGACCACCCTGGTCTACCAGATCCTCCACCAGGAGCCCCCACCCATCGAGCTGCGCCCCGAGCTCGCTCCGATGCTCTCCGAGACTCTCGGACGGCTGCTGGCCAAGGACCGCGACCTGCGCTTCGACGACGGCCATGCGGTGGCGGCGGCCCTGGGGCGGCTCGAGCGCGAGCTACCGGCCGAGCTCCTGGCCGCGCCGGCTGTCGTCCTGGAGGACGTCGCGCCCACCCGGTTGGTGAGTCTGAGCGGGGGGCTGCCCGCGCCGCCCGCGACCCGACCGGGCGAGGTGCCGGGGGAGCCCGCGGCCACGCGGGCCCCGGTCGGCGCGGATCTCCCGCCACTCCCACCCCCTCCCCCCGCTCCGGCCTCGCCGGCCTCCGGGAGCGACGCCTCGGCTCTCGAACCGGCTGCGGCTCCACCTCCGCCGGCGCCCGCGCCCGGCCGCTCGCGCCGTCTGCTCGTTGCCCTGGGGGCCGTTCTCCTCCTGCTGGCGGTGACCGCCGGAGTGGCGGCCGTCGTCGGGCTCAAAGCCTGGCACCGGATCTCCGCCGCCCGCGTCGCGGAGGCGCCTGCCGGCGAGACGCCCCCGGCGACGTCGGCCGGGGAGGCGGCGGTCCCCGAGGCAGCGGCCGGAACGGCCGCCCCCTCCGGGGTCCCCCCGGCACCCACTGCCGAGGCGACCGAGGAGGCGGCGCAGGCCCGGGAACCCGCCGCCCGGGTGACCGAGAGGGTCGCGCAGTCTCAGGCGTCGGCGGCGGAGGAGCGCCCTGCCGCGCCGAGCCCGCAGCCTCCGAGCGAACGATCCACCGGGGCGTCGCCGCCAGCCGCCCGGGAGCCGGCTCCGATCTCGGCGGCGTCCCGCCCGGAGCCCCTCGCGCTCCGGCCCGCGGCCCGCGAGAACCCGCAGGTACGCCGCGAGGTCAAGGAGATGCTGGCCAAAAAGCGCGCGGGCTTGCCGCCGGTCGATCAGGAGCTCGACAGCGGCCTCGCCCTCACGTTCGAGGTCCACCCCTCGGACGCCTTCGTGCTGCTCGACGGCACGGTGATCGGCCGAGCGGAGGAGCACGAGCCGGGGCGCGATCCCTACCTCCTGCCCGGTGCCGGCACCTACCTGCTCAAGCTCCGCAGCCCGGGGATGGAGGACTACCGCGTGCTGGTGAGGGCGAGCGCGTCAGGCCCGGCGACCTCGGTCGTCTCCGCCCGGCTCGAGGAAGCCAAGGCCTCCGGGCTCGAGCTCGGCGACCTGGAGCTTCACCGCGTGCGCGAGGCGATCGCTTTCCACGCCTACCCGCCGACGGCGGTGGTCGTGGTGGACGGACGGCCGATGGGGCGGGCCCAGCGCTATCCCGGGCGGTTCGCCCGGGGCGGGACCTGGCTCCATCTGGCGCCGGGCCGTCATCGAGTGAGCGTCGTCGCCCCCGGCTTCCACCGCCGGGACTTCGCCGTCGACGTGAGCGCCGGAGCGAGCGAGGCGCGCGAGAGGATCGAGGTGCGCCTTGCGCCGATCGGTTGAGACCGCGCTCGCGCCTCCGGCCGGCCTCGCGCTGCCGACCCTGCCGGGCGCCCTCACGCTGGAGCGCCTGCCCAACGGCTTGACGGTGGCGCTTCTCTCGAGCCCCCAGGCCCCGGTGGTCACCACCGGACTCTGGTATCGGGCGGGCACGCGCGACGAGGCGACGGGCCACGGCGGCACGGCGCACTTCCTCGAGCACATGATGTTCAAAGGGTCCCCCCGCTTCGGCGCGGGCGAGGTGGACCGGCGCACCCAGTTGCTGGGCGGCGCCAACAACGCCTTCACCAGTCACGACGCCACGACCTACTACTTCCAGCTCGCGGCCGACCGCTGGAGCGCCGCCCTCGAGATGGAGGCCGACCGCATGGCCGGTCTCACCCTCGACCCCCGCGAGGTGGAGAGCGAGCGCCGGGTGATCCTGGAGGAGATCGCCATGTACGAGGACGACCCGTGGGATTCCCTGGCCCAGGAGGTCGAGGCGGCCCTCTATGGCCCCCACCCCTATGGCCGGCCGGTCCTGGGCACCCGCGAGGAGCTGCTGGCGACCGGCGTCGAGGAGCTCCGGGCGTTCCACCGGGCCTTCTACCGCCCGGACAACGCGGTGCTGGCGGTCGGCGGCGACCTGGGCGACCCCCGCCGCGCCCTGGAGGCCGTGGCCCGGGCGTTCGACCCCATCGAGCCCGGCGCGGTCCACCGCCCGGCGCCGTCGGAACGCCCGCCCCTCGCGGGCCTGGTGCGGGTCGAGCGGCGCAAGGGAGAGGTGCCCCGCCTGCTCCTCGCCTTGCCGGTGCCCGCCGTCTCGGACCCGGAGTTTCCGGCCTTGCGGGTGGCGGCGGCGGTCCTGGGGCTCGGCCGCAGCAGCCGGCTGTTCCGGGAGCTGGTGGACGAGAGCCAGGTCTGCTCCTGGGTGACCACCAGCCTGGCCGACGCCCTCGACCCGGGAGCGCTCACCGTGATGGCCGAGCTGGTGCCCGGCTCGGAGCCCGAGAGGGTGGAGGAGGAGGTGGTGCGGATCGTCGAGGGTCTGGCCGCCGCGCCGCCGACCCCCGAGGAGCTGGAGCGCGCCCGGGAGATGATGCTCGCCGACTGGACGTTCGGCCACGAGCGGATCTCCCAGCAGACCCTCACCGTGGGCTCCGATCTCACCTTCTTCTCCGCGGGCTGGAGCGAGGCGGAGCTCGGCCGGATCGCCCGGGTGTGCAGCGAAGACGTCCGCGCCGCCGCCCTC
>CAZIIB010000195.1:0-6933 GCA_964539125.1 uncultured Thermoanaerobaculia bacterium
GCACCGAGGTCAAGTCGGCGCGCCAGGGCAAGGTCCAGCTCAAGGACAGCTACGTCGAGGTGCAGGGCGGCGAGGCCTGGCTGGTCGGAGCCCACATCAGCCCGTACACCCACGGCAACCGGGAGAACCACGATCCGGAGAGGCCGCGCAAGCTACTTCTCGGCCGCCGCGAGATCGACAAGCTCATGGGGCGCTCGATCATCCGCGGGCAGACGATCGTTCCCCTCGAGGTGTACCTGAAGGGGAGCTGGATCAAGGTCCAGATCGCGCTCGCCCAGGGCAAGAAGCTCTACGACAAGCGGCGCGCCGAGAAACAGAAGGTCGTCGAGCGCGAGATGCGCGAGGCGGTCAAGGGGCGATGGTGACCGCGCGGGCCTCGCGGCGCCGCCGGCCGCCGGTCGACTGGATCCGCTCGAGCGCCGTCTCGCCCCCGTACTCGGCGACGATCCGGTCGTCGTAGTCGTCGGCCACGGTCGCCACCGCCGCCACCGTGCCCAGGAAGTTCCGCGGGTCGAGGGAACGGCCGAACAAGGAGTGCGAGAAGAAGACGTCGGCGCCCACGAGGGAGAAGGCTCCCACAGGCAGAGCGTGGTTGAGCTCGAGCAGGCCCTCGAGGAGGCTCTCTTCGACCTCCGCCCCCTGGACGCAGTACGCCATCACCGTGACCACCGCCTCCTCCGGACCGTACGGGTCGACCGAGACCTCGAGCACCGTGGAGCCGTAGCGGCCGTAGAAGTGCCCCGACTCGTCGTCCAGGTAGGGCTCGTCGATCAGGTCCTGGACGTACTCTTCGACCTTCTGGAAGGTCTCGCGATGGACCTCGCTCTCGAACTTCATCTCACGGTCTCCTCACCGGTACTCTAGCAGCTCGCACCGGCCACGCGACACTGCTCGTCGGGACGGCTCTCAGCTACCCCGAGACGCGTTGACAGGGCGGTCTCCGTTACACTAGTGTGACATCCGATCGTCCGCCATTTGAAAGACGTCTGGAACCCCACCACCGGTTCACCTCGCGATCGACCTCGATCGAATCCAAGACCAAGGAGGAATGGGATGCGTAGCCGCGGAACCGCTCTCACCAGAGCTTTGCTCGCCGGGGCGATGGTCGCTCTGGCGGCGTCGCCTGCCTTCGGCGCCGGCTTCGGGATCTTCGAGCACGGCAGCAAGGCCATGGGCATGGCGAGCGCCTTCACCGCCCAGGCCAACGACCCGTCGGCGATGTTCTACAACGCCGCCGGTCTGGCCTTCCAGCACCAGCGGGCCTTCGAGCTGGGCACCACCCTGATCAGCGCCGACTCCACGTTCGACGGGGCGGCTCCCTTCCCGGGCCCCGGGGCCAACGGCAAGCAGAAGAGCGCCGTCTTCTACCCGTCCCACGCCTACTACGTGCAGCCTCTGGCCCCCGGCTGGACGTTCGGCCTCGGCTTCAACAGCCCCTTCGGCTTGACGACCGAGTGGGAGAACCCGGATAGCTGGCCCGGCCGGTTCATCGCCACCAAGACGGTGCTCCGCACCTTCGACCTGAACCCGACCCTCGCCTGGCAGGCGACGCCGAACTTCGGCATCGGGATCGGGATCGTCGGGCGCTGGTCCGATCTCGAGCTCAACCGCCACATCCCGGTGTTCAACCCGGTCACGGGGGGGGTGTCCGACGTCGGCAAGGCCCATCTCAAGAGCGACCTCGACACCGGCTACGGCTTCAACCTGGGCATTCTGCACAAGGTGAATCCGAGCTTCTCGTGGGGCTTCTCTTACCGGAGCAGGATCAGCATCGACTACAAGGGCGACGGCACCTTCACTCAGACGCTGACCGGCATCCCGCCGTTCGACGCCGCGGTCGCCGCCCAGGTCCCATTCGACCAGAAGCTCCCCATCAAGACCTCCATCGACTACCCCGATCTCGCCAGCCTCGGCTTCGCCTTCGGCCTCACCCCGAACGTGACCCTCGAGACCGACGTCAACTGGACCGGCTGGTCGAGCTTCGACAAGGTCGTGCTGTCCTTCCCCAACAACCCGGCGTTCTCCCAGACCATCGAGGAGAAGTACGACGACTCCTTCAACTACCGGGCGGGCGTGAACTGGGTGATCAGCCCGACGACGCAGTGGCGCTTCGGTGCCGTCTACGACGAGACCCCCCAGCCGGAGCAGAGCGTCGGCCCGCTGCTTCCCGACGCCAACCGAACCGGCCTGAGCCTCGGCTACGGTTACACCGGCGCCTGGAAGTTCGACGTCGCCTTCATGTACCTGCCGTTCGCCGACCGCACTCGCAGCACGGACTTCGCGGGCGACGCGGTCTTCCACGGCAAGTTCCAGACGACCGCGTACCTCCTGGGCCTCTCCATCGGCTTCTGAGGTCCCGGCGCGGCGCAAGCTTCGACGCAGCTCGAAGCGGATCGAGGGGCGGGAGGCCAGGCACGGCCCCCGCCCCTTCTCACCTTCGGGCACCGACAGCCCGATGCAGTAGGATGCGGGTAACTCATCCCCCTTGAAAGGAGACACGTTCGTGATCCGCAACCGAGCTCTCGTCGTTCTCGTTCTGGCCCTGGTGCTCCTCGCTCCGGCGGCCTGGTCTCCGGCCCGCGCCCAGGACACCGGCCAGGCCGATTTCTCCCGCTTCGTCGCCCTGGGCGACAGCCTGGGCGCCGGCTTCACCAGCGGCGGCCTGGTCGAGGGCGCCCAGAAGAACAGCGTCCCCGCCCTCCTCGTCAAGCAGGCCACCGGCCGCACCATCGAGCAGCCCCTGGTCAGCGAGCCGGGCATCCCGTCGCTCCTCCAGCTCCAGGGCCTCTCGCCCTTGCGGATCGTCCCGCTCCCCGGCCTCGGCCATCCCCTCAACGCCCTGCTGCCGCGTCCGTACGACAACCTGTCGGTGCCCGGCTTCCGCCTGGGCGACGCCCTGCGTAACCGCGAGCGCGGGCCGACCGACGCGGCGACCCTGGTGCTGCGCACCGCGAACACCCAGCTCGAGCAGGCGCTCGCCCTGCAGCCGACCTTCGCCATGGTCTGGCTGGGCAACAACGACGTCCTGGCGGCGGCGACGAGCGGCCGGGTGATCATCCCCGTGACGCTCACCCCGGTGGCCCAGTTCGAGGCGGACTACACCGCCCTGGTGGCGGCCCTCCAGGGAGCGGGAGCCAAGCTCGTCCTGGCGAACCTCCCCGACGTCACCTCGATCCCGTTCGTCACCACCCTCCCGCCGGTGCTCGTGGACCCGGCGACCAACCAGCCGGTGCTGGGGCCGGACGGCGGGCCGATCCCGCTCCTCGGCCCCGGCGACAAGCCCCTCTCCCCGAACGATCACGTGCTGCTCACCGCGTCGACGCCCCTCTCCCAGGGCATCGGGATCCCGGCCTTCGCCGGCGGTACGGGCAAGGGTCTGGGCGATCAGTACGTCCTCTCGGCCAACGAGGCGGCGGGCATCCAAAACCAAGTGGAAGTCCTCAACGACTTCATCCGCAACCTCGCTCACTCGACCGGCTCCGCCCTCGCGGACATCAACGGGCTGCTCCGGCAGGCCTCGACCACCGGCTTCAACATCGGCGGCGTCGACATCACGAGCGCCTTCGTGACCGGTGGGGCGATCGGCCTCGACGGCGTCCACCCGCGGCCGATCGGCTACGCCGTCGCGGCCAACGAGTTCATCCGGGCGATCAACGAGACCTACGACGCCCACATTCCCCCGGTCGACCTCTACCCGTTCCTGTTCGGGAGCGAAGCGAGCGCCATCCCGTCGATCCCCGGCGCCCTGACCTCGGACGTGCTCTTCAGCCGGGCCGCCGGTCGCCAGCTCCTCGACTCGCTCCGCGTCTGGAAGGGCACGGCGTCCTCGCCCGGCGGCCCCAAGGGTGGCGGCCCCGCCCCGGCCGGCGACTCGCCGCAACCCAAGAGGCCCGCGGGCCGGATTCACTAGCCGGTTCACGCCCCTGGGTCCTCACGGTCCCCGCGCCACCGTGGCGCGGGGACCGTGGACCTTGTGAAAGTGCCAAATCATGGATGTGCCGACCGGGGTACAATGTCGCGCTAGCATGGCACAGCACTCAGTCTCGTCTCCATCCGTTCCTACCGTCGGTCGGGACCCGGCGCGGAGCCATCCTCGGAGAACCCCGTGGGTGCCCCTCGCGACGGCCGTGCTGGCTGGCGTGTTCGCGCTCCAGCCCCTGGCCGCCCAGGAGTCGTCCCAAGGCCAATCCGCGGGCAAAGTCCAGTCCGGCGAGCAGGACACGACCAGTGACCAGCCGTCTCCGACCCTGCTCGTGATTCCGCCGGCGAGCGGCAGCCGTCCGGCCGAGACGCCGACCTTCAAGAAGAGCGACCGAATCTCGCCCGAGGACCGTTCGCGGAGCGGCCGCCGCCGCTTCGAGGGGGAGCAACAGCTCCTCGACGGGTACCGTGGAGTGCTCGAGCTGGTGGCGGCCGGTCAGAGAGATGACGCGCTCGCGGCCCTCTACGACTTCGAGACCGGGGCCATGGAAGGGCGCGAGCCGAAGGAGGTCCAGCGCCTCCTCGACGCCGAGGTCGAGGTGGTCAAGTGGGTCGGCGTCAAGGACCTCGAGGCCCTGGTGCCGATGCTCGCCCTGCACCAGGACGCCTACCGGATGTACGTCGACCGCGGCCAGCCGCTCCTCGCCGGCCACTCCTCCCGGCTGGCGGCGAGCCTGGCGGATCTCTACGCCCGGGAAGGGGGAAGCGAGGGTTCGCGGGTGTTGGGCGCTCGCGCGCTGGCGAGCCTCGGAATCTACAGCCAGCTCGTGGGGGTCAAGCTCCAGGGTCTGGGGCTCATGCTCCACGCCTTGGACTTCGACCCGAACGACGCGGCGGCCCTTCTGGGCATCGCCACCGTCCACGAGCGCAGCGGGAACTACCACCGCGCCGCCGAGCGCCTGCTCCAGCTGCTCAAGGTCGAGCCGAACAATCGCGAGGGGAGGCTGCGCATGGCGGTCAACCTCGCTCGCCTGGGCTCGACCCACGATGCCCGGCGGCTCTTCGAGGGTCTGATCGCCGAGCACAGGGACGACTGGGAGACGGTGGTCGCCTATGAGCAGCTCGGCACACTGCACCGGGAGGCCGGCCGGATGGGGCAGGCCGAGTCCGTCCTCCAGGAAGGCCTCGAGCGCTACCCGGAAAGCGAGTGCCTGCGCACCGAGCTGGCCTTCGTCCTCGACGTGGAGAAGGAGCCGAAGCGCTCCCTGGCGGTGATCCTGAAGCTCCCCGACGGCGCCGGCCAGCGGGGGCCGTCGGCCCGGCGCCGCTACGGAATGGGACCGCAGGAGACCTACGACCGAGCGCTGGCGGCGCTCCACGAGAACGCGGCCACGCGGGTTGCGCGGCTCGCCCGCCTGCTGGGCGACACCGGGCGGGACCGGCAGGCGGCCGCCGGAGCTCCGCGATGAGCGCCGTCGGCACGAGGAGGCGCCGCCCAACCCTCCTCGCCGCGATCCTGGCCCTGACCGTGGGCGGGTTCTTGGGCGTGGGCGCGGCCGCCCGGGCGAGCGACGTCCAGGTCGCGATCCTCGACCCTGGCCCGTTCAACGCGGTGAGCGGCAAGGTGCACGTCAAGATTCAGGTCGAGAGCAAGGAGCCGGTCCAGCGGGTGCGCCTCTACGTCGACGATCGGCTGGTCACCGTGCTCACCCAGCCGCCGTGGGAGGTCACGGTGGACGTGGGCAGCGAAAACGTGGAGCACGTCTTCCGGGCGGTCGCCCTGACCACCTCCGGCGAGACCGGCGAGATGGCGATCCAGACGCCCGCCATCGAGGTCGACGAGGTCGTGGAGGTTCCCCTCCAGCAGCTCTACATCACCGTGACGCAGGGGAACCAGCGGGTCACCGGTCTCCCGCGCGAGGACTTCTCGGTGATCGACAACGGCGAGCCCCAGGACATCGTGACCTTCGAAGGGGGCGACGCGCCGTTGACCGCGGTCCTCCTCGTGGACTCCAGCGAGAGCATGCAGGGCGAGCGGCTGGCCGCCGCGATCCGGGGTGCCGAGGCCTTCACCGCGGGGATGAGGGACCTGGACGAGGCCATGTCGGTCCTGTTCTCCGACCGGCTGATCCGGGCGACCCCGTTCACCGACGATCCGGCCGTCCTGCGCCGCTCCCTCGAGGGGACGCGAGCCGCCGGCGGCACGGCCCTGACCGACTACCTCTACTCGGCCTTCAAGATTCTCGATGGGCGCCAGGGCCGGCGGGTGATCGTGGTGCTCTCCGACGGCTTCGACGTCTACAGCGCCCTCGACATGGAGGACGCGCTGTGGAAAGCCCAGCGCAGCCAGGCGATCGTCTACTGGCTCCGGCTCCGGGACCGCAACCAGCCGGACGCCGAGCCGGGCCTGTTCACCTCGGCCTGGCGTGACGGCCAGCAGAACAAGAACCAGTTCGAGACCCTGCGCAAATTGGTCCTCGACAGCGGCGGCCGGATCGAGCCGATCGACGATGTCTCCCAGGTCGAGGGCGCCTTTCGCAGCATTCTCGCCGAGCTCCGCGAGCAGTACGTGATCGGCTACTACCCGAGCAACCTCAAGAAGGACGGGAGCTGGCACCAGGTCCGGGTCAAGCTCCGCGGCTTCGAGTACCGGGTGAGGGTACGCGAGGGGTACGTGGACTTCTAGGCGTTCGTCCGGCCGCTGCAGCTCGGGCAGTGGAATACCGCCCGGTGCTGCCTCGGCCGGCCCGACGGCTCTCTCCGCTCCGAACGCCGCGCCCGCCCGTCCTCCATCTCAGGGCCTTCCGGACCCGACCCGCTCCCGGATCGATCCGCCGTCCGGTAGACTCCCCTGTCCCATGGATTCGATCGTCGTCCGCGGAGCCCGCGAGCACAACCTGAAGAACGTCGACCTGGAGGTCCCCAGGAATCGCCTGGTGGTGTTCACCGGCGTCTCCGGCTCGGGCAAGTCGTCGCTCGCGTTCGACACCCTCTTCGCCGAGGGGCAGCGGC
>CAZIIB010000196.1:0-6932 GCA_964539125.1 uncultured Thermoanaerobaculia bacterium
GGTTGAGGGGCTTCTTCTCGATCGGGTCGACGCAGAAGCCGCTGGAGCGGCCGTACGTGGTCAGGACCACCCGGTCGCCCTGGCGCCCGCGCACGAAGCACATGCCGCGCTGACCCTCGCGCAGGCGGCAGAACCGCGGGCACAGGTCGCACTGGACCCGCCCGTCGTCGAGGGCGTGCCAGTAGCGGCCCGGAACCGTGAAGGGGGCGTCGTCCGCCGTGATCTGCTCCACGTCCATCAGAACGGCGGGCCGCGAGACACCATTCCGCCGGTTCCACAGATCACCCCCGCATCCCCTCGATCCCCTTCCCACCCTCGGAGGGGGGAAGGGGACGCCACGGCCCACCCAGCCCCTCCGCCCAGGAGTCCGACCCCGCCGATTCCCCCACCCCCCTTCCCGCGGCGGAGGGCCTGTTCCAACCGCCAAGGTGGCAGCCCGTGGATCTGCGTGCCTTCTCGCCGGCGCAGTCTGCCGCCGAGAAGGCACCAGACCGCGGGCGCGTGCTCGAACCACCGAGGTGGCAGCCCGTGGGATCGTGTGGCCTCTCGCCGGTCGCAGTTTGCCGCCGAGAGGCCACCGGCCCACGGGCGTGTGATCCCGACCGCCGCCGAGAAAGCCACCCGCCCCGCGGGCGTCTGCTCCCACGACCCTCACAAGCCACCCGATCAATCACGGATAGAATGCCCCGGTTCGACGGCCGCTCTCCGGCCCGCCGGCCGCTACTTACTCCCGTGACCGCTCCCGAGACCCAGATCCCCGTGCCCTCGCCGCGACCCGCCGCCGGAGAGCATGAGCTCGCAGTCGAGCTCCTGCCCGTCCCGGAGCTCGATGACCGACGGGACTGGTCGTCGCTTCTCGGGGCGGTGGGCGCCGAGCGCCGGCACGTGCTCTGGCAGGGACCCGGCGGAAGGGCGTTTCTGGGCCTCGGCGTGGCGCTGCGAGCCGCCCCCACCGGACGGCCGGGCGCCTCCCCGGACGTGCGCGACCTCGGCCGGTGCCTCGCGGCGGCGGTCGCCGAGCACCTCGGAGCCTCTCCGGCCGCCGAGCGCGGCCACCTCCGCGCCTTCTTCACCTGCGCCTTCGATCCGGGCAACGCCTTCGGCCAGGGCGCCGAGGGAGAGCGCTGGCGGGGCTACGCGCCCCTCGAGATCTTCGTCCCGGAGCTCCTGATCCGCCGCGAGCCGGGACGCGAAGGACACGCCGAGGCCGTCCTGGTGGGCTCCGACCAGCGGAGGGCCCGGCTGCGCGACGAGCTCGCGCGCCTCCTCCGGCGAACGGGCCTGGGGCCGCGGCCCTCCGCGCCGGCGGCGGATCCCGGAGACCTGGTGGTCGAGTGGGCCGAGGGAGAGCACCGGGCGAACGTGATCGCCGCCCTTCAGGCCCTCGCACCGAGCGCTGAGCCGGGCCTCTCGAAGGTGGTCCTGGCCCACGCCGTCGAGGTCCATCGCGCCCGGCCGTTCGATCCGGCGACGCTCCTCGAGCGACTCGGCCGGGCCCATCCGAGCTGCTTCCTGTTCAGCGTGCGGCCGGCGCCGGGAGCGCCGGTCTTCCTGGGGGCCTCGCCGGAGCGCCTCGCACGAGTGAAGCCCTCGCCCGACCCGGCCGGTGCGGGGCGCGGCGAGCCCGGACGCCGCGTCCTCTCCGGAGCGCTCGCGGGCTCGGCCGCCCGCGGCACCACCCCGGAAGAGGACCGGCGACTCGGCCGGCGGCTGCTCGAGAGTGCCAAGGATCGGGAGGAGCATGCGATCGTGGGCGACATGATCGCCTCGGCCCTGGCCCCGCTCTGCTCGGATCTCGAGCACGGCGGTGAGCCGGTGCTCGAGAAGCTGGCCAACGTCCAGCACCTGTACACCCCGGTCGCGGGGCGACTGCGGAGCGGGGTCACCCTGTTCGACGCGGTCGGCGCCCTCCACCCGACGCCCGCCGTGGGCGGCATGCCGCGAGAGGAGGCCCTCGCGGCGATCCGCCGGCTCGAGGTCCGGCCCCGGGGCCTCTACGCCGGGGTCGTGGGCTGGGCCGATCTCGAAGGCGACGGCGACGCCGCGGTCGCCATCCGCTCCGCCCTGGTGGACGGGACGCGCGCCCGGGTCTTCGCCGGCGGCGGCATCGTGCCGACCAGCGACCCCGACGTGGAGGTGGAGGAGACCCGTCTCAAGCTGGCGGCGGTGCTCGGCGCCATGAAAGCCGCGGGCGATTGACCTGCGGCCGAGCGCCCATGGCCACGCCCTCCGATCCGCCCAACCTCTCCACCCTCTGGGGCCGGGTGCTGGTCGACGAGCTCGCCCGCTGCGGCCTGCGCCACGCCGTGGTCGCCCCCGGCTCCCGGTCCACGCCCCTGGCCCTGGCCCTCGCCGACCATCCCGACGTCGAGGACCTCTCGGTGATCGACGAGCGCTCGGCCGGCTTCGTCGCCCTGGGGTTGGCCCGGGCGACGGGGGCTCCGGTGGCGATGGTCTCCACCTCCGGGACGGCGGCCACCAACTTCTTGCCCGCCGTCACCGAGGCGGACCGGGCCGCCGTGCCCCTCCTGGTGCTCACCGCCGACCGGCCGGCCGAGCTCTGGGACGCCGGCGACTCCCAGGCCGCCGACCAGGTGAAGCTCTACGGCGGCCGGGTGCGGTGGTTCCACCAGGTGGCCGAGGCCTCGGCCGACGAGCGGAGGCTCGGCTACCTGCGCTCGACCGCCTGCCACGCCTGGGGCCAGGCCCGGGGCGCCGGCGGTCCGCCCGGACCGGTGCACCTGAACCTGCCGCTCCGAAAGCCGCTCGAGCCGACCCCGGTGGCGGACGGCCCGGGCGCCCTGCCACCGGGCTTCGATCCGGCGCGCTCCCGGGGCGCGGCCGGGCGGCCGGGCGGCGCGCCGTGGCGCCGGGTCACCCTCGGCCGGGCGGAGCCGGCGGCGACGGACGTCGAGGAGGTCGCCCGCGATCTGGCCGGCGCCCGGAGGCCCCTGATTCTGGTCGGGGCTCTGCCGGGGGGGCCGGTCGATCCGCCGCCCGCCGGATCCGCCCCGGAGGCGATCGGAGACGCCCTCGCGCGGCTGGCGCGGCTCCTGCCGGTCCCGGTCTGGGCCGAAGCCGCCTCGGGGCTCCGCACCTGCCCTCGCCCGAGCCCCGGCTTGATCGCCACCGCCGATCTCCTCCTGGGAAGCGAGAGCTTCCGGGCCTTCGCCCGTCCGGACCTGGTGCTGCGGTTGGGCGAGGCGCCCCTCGCGTGGCCCTTGCGCCGCTGGGCGGGCGAGCTGGCCGAGGCGGGGACCTTCCAGGTGACGCTCGACGCCTGGGGCCGGCGCCGGGATCCCGAGCACGCTGTCGCCCGCCTGATCGCCGCGGATCCGGCGGAGCTCCTCGCGGCCGTGGCCGCCCGCCTGGAGACACGCTCCGCACCGGCCGCCGCGGAGGCCGGCTGGCTCGCCGGGCACCTGGCGGCTGACCGGGCGGCCCGCGAGGCCCTGGAATGGGAGGCCGAACGGTGGACGGACGAGGGAGCGCTGTTCGAGGGCGGGGTCTTCTGGCACCTCGGGCGGCGCTTGCCGGACGACGCGGCCCTGGTCGTCTCGAGCAGCATGCCGCTCCGGGACCTCGAGGCCTTTCTTCCGGCGAGCCGCCGACCGGTCGACCTCTTCCTCAACCGGGGCTTGAACGGCATCGACGGCGTGACCTCGACCGCCGCGGGCATCGCGCTGGCGCGGCGGGTGCCCGCCGCCGGCGGCGCGCCGGCGGCCGACGGCCGCACCGTCCTGGTGACCGGCGACGTGGCCTTCGCCCACGACCTCTCGGGCGCCCTCGCCGCCGGGCGCCTGGGCGCCGACCTGACGGTCGTGCTCCTCGACAACGGCGGCGGCGCCATCTTCGACTACCTGCCCGCCGCCGGCTTCGAGCCCGGCTTCACCCGCCACCTGACGACGCCCCCCGGCGCCGGCTTCGCCGAGATCGCCGCGGGCTGCGGCCTGAGGCATCGCTCTCCGGAGAGCTGGGAGGGCTTCGCCGAGGCGCTCGAGCAAGCCCTCGCCGACCCCGCCCCACATCTCATCCAGCTCCGCGTCGATCGCGAGCGCGGCCGGGCGATCCGCCGGGGAGTCCTGGACCGGGTGGCGGCTGCGGTGGACGGCGTGCCCCTCGAAGACGCCGCGATCGAGGCTCCCGAGCCCGGGCCGACGGCCGGCCGCACCGCCCCGACCTCGTTCGCACCCACCCCGACCGTCGCCGGAGCCCGGAGCGGGCCCGCCCCGCGCGAGGCCTCTCCCATCGTCCTCCTCCACGGCTTCACCGGCTCGGCCGCGGGCTGGGACGAGCTCGCCCGGCGGCTGCGGGCCGCGGGGGGACCCGAGGTCGTGGCCCTCGACCTTCCCGGGCACGGCGGAGCGCCGGCGGGCGGCGACCTCGCCTCGTGGCCGGAGGCCGTCGCGGGGATCGTCGACGCCCTCGATCGTCTCGCCCTCGGGCCCGTCCGCCTGGTCGGGTACTCCCTGGGCGCCCGGCTGGCCCTGGCGGTCGCTCTCGAGACCCCCGGGCGTCTGACGAGCCTCGCCCTCCTCGGCGGCTCCCCCGGCCTCGCCGACCCGGAGGAGCGGGCGGCTCGGCGGGCGGCGGACGAGGCGCTCGCCCGGGAGATCGAGGAGGCCGGCCTCGCTCCCTTCGTCGACCGGTGGATGGCCCGGCGCTTCTTCTCCACCCAGCACACCGGACCGTCGCGCCTCGGCCACCGGCGCCTCCGCCTCGCCCGGGCCGAGCGCCTCGGCGGCACCGCCAGCGGCTACGCCGCCGCCCTCCGCGCCCTGGGCCAGGGCGCTCAGCCAAGCTACTGGGAGCGCCTCGGCGAGCTCGCCTGCCCCACTCTGCTGGTCGCGGGCGAGCTCGACTCCAAGTACGTGGAAATCGCCCGCGAGATGGCCGCGCGGATCCCGGAGGCCCGCCTCGAGCGCGTCCCCGCGGCGGGCCACGCCGTCCACCTCGAAGCGCCGGACGCCGTCGCCCGCCTCCTCCTCGAGCCGGCCGGGGTGAGCGAGGGGCCGGGGTAGACTCCGCCGCAGCGCAAGGGTCTGCCGAACCCGTCTTCTCTCGAACCTGCCTGCAAGGACTCGAACCATGACCGACGTCGACTGGAAGACTCCTCGTAGCTTCGAGGACATCACCTTCAAGATCTCCGACGAGGGCATCGCCCGCATCGCCTTCAACCGGCCCGAGAAGCGCAACGCCTTCCGGCCCGAGACCATCCTGGAGCTCCAGGAGGCCTTCCGCCTGGCCAACGAGGACTCCTCGATCGGCGTGGTCCTCCTGACCGGGGAGGGCCCCGCCAAGGACGGCAAGTACGCCTTCTGCTCGGGCGGCGACCAATCGGTGCGCGGCGACGCCGGCTACGTGGGCGCCGACGGCGTCCCCCGGCTCAACGTGCTCCAGCTTCAGCGCTACATGCGCTCCATGCCCAAGCCGATCATCGCCCTGGTCGCCGGCTACGCCATCGGCGGCGGCCACGTGCTCCACGTCATCTGCGATCTGACGCTGGCCGCCGACAACGCCGTCTTCGGCCAGACCGGCCCCAAGGTGGGAAGCTTCGACGCCGGGCTGGGCTCCGCCTACCTCGCCCGCCTGGTGGGCCAGAAGCGGGGCCGCGAGATCTGGTACCTGTGCCGCCAGTACTCGGCCGCCGAGGCCCACGAGATGGGCATGGTCAACGCCGTGGTGCCGGTGGACCGCCTCGAAGCCGAGGGTGTCCAGTGGGCGCGCGAGATCCTGGCCAACAGTCCGACGGCGATCCGCTTCATCAAGGCCGCCTTCAACGCCGACGTCGACGGCCAGATCGGCCTCCAGGAGCTCGCCGGCCACGCCACCCGCCTGTTCTACATGACCGAGGAGGGCCAGGAGGGCAAGCGGGCGTTTCTCGAGAAGCGCAAGCCCGACTTCCGCAAGTACCCCTGGCTACCCGAGTGACCGGGAACGGACCCTCCAGCGAGACCGCGACGCGGCCGGGGGCCGCGGCGGCCTTCCTCCTGGCCTCCCGGCCCAAGACCCTGGCCGCCGCCGTGGTGCCGGTGGCCGTGGGCACGGCGGTCGCCTACGACCACGGGGGGTTCGCCGCCGGGCCCGCCCTGGCGGCCCTGGCCGTGGCCCTGCTGGTGCAGATCGGCACCAACTACGCCAACGACTACTTCGACTTCGTCCACGGGGCGGACACCGAGGAGCGGATCGGTCCCACGCGCGCGGTCCAGGCCGGCCTGCTCACTCCGCGCGCCATGGTGGCCGGGACGGTGGCGGCCTTCGGTCTCGCCGCCCTGGCCGGCCTCTACCTGGTGCTCGAGGCGGGCTGGCCGATGATCTGGATCGGTCTCGCCTCCATCGCCTCGGGCGTCTGGTACACGGCAGGAGGTCGCTGGTCGATGGGCTACCTGGGGCTGGGCGACCTCTTCGCGTTCGCCTTCTTCGGCCCGGTGGCGGTGGCCACCACCGCCTACGTTCAGGCTCGGGCGTGGCTACCGGAGGCGTGGCTCGCCTCGCTGCCGGTAGGGCTCCTGACGGTGGCGATCCTGGTGGTCAACAACACCCGGGACCTCGAGACCGACCGCGCATCGGGCAAGCGGACGCTCGCCGTGCGCCTCGGCCGGCGCGCGTCGGTCGCCGAATGGGGCCTCGCCGTGGCGGCGGCCTTCGCCGTGCCCTTGGTCCACTACGGCCTGGGGTGGGAGGGCCCCGGGGTGTTCCTGCCTCTCGCCGCCCTGCCGCTGGCCGTCGGGCCGTGGCGGGCGCTCCTCCGCCACCGCGACGGTCGCGAGCTCAACGCCGCTCTGGGCGCCACCGCCCGGCTGCTCCTCGCCTACGGACTGCTCTACGCGGCGGCCATCGCCCTCGGCCCTTGAGCTGGCTCGCCCATCAGGTCCGCGCGCGGCCCGGGGCCCTCGCGGTTCGAGCCGAAGGGGCCGAGCTCACCTACGGAG
>CAZIIB010000197.1:0-5062 GCA_964539125.1 uncultured Thermoanaerobaculia bacterium
CTTCTTGTGCTTGATCCCTGCCCACTTGCTGTGACCTGACATGACCTCGTGCTCCTTCCGGGCACCGCCCGCCTGCCGGGGGTGAGCACCCGGGATCGTCTCCAACGCCCGACGTCGGGCTTCGATTCCCCCGCGGTGGGTTTCCGGCCCTGACGTACCGTCGCAATCCGCCATTGTACAAGAGCTCCGCCGCGCATCGGACCCCCGGGCGGCCCCCAGGGTCGAGAGGCCCCTGCGGCGAGCGGTAACCCTCTACGATTCAATGGGTTCGACCATTTCACGATTGACTCCACGGGGCGGGAGTGCTAGAAACGGAGGATGTCTGATTCCGGATCCCGGTCATGCCCCTGATCCTCGTCGTCGAGCCGGACGAAGGAGTTCTGGAGCGCGTCCGCGGAGCCCTCGGGCCGGAGGGCTGGCGGGTGACCCGCGCGCGCGGCGTGGCGGAGGCGATGGGGCGGGTGGCCTCCGAGGCACCTGACCTGTTCCTCGTGTCGACGGCGGTGGAGCGTGCGCAGGACATTCTGGAACCTTTCGCCCGCCGGCGGGGGGGGCCCGGGACGCTGGCGCTGGTTCCGGAACGGCAGGCGGGATGGAGCGAGGACGAGCGTGCCGCGGCCGTCCTCGGCGCCGACGGCGTCCTGAGCGAGCCCTTCGTCGACGCCGATCTCGTCGCGGCGGTGAGCAAGATCCTCCGAGGCGCTGATCGACGCCGGGCGCAACCCGGAGCGGACGAGCCCAAGCTGACCTCGGCGGACATCTTCGGCGACCTGGTCGCCGAGGTCGAGCAGGAGGCCAGGAAGCAGGAGGCCCCCCGGCCGGCTCCGCTCGGAGGCTCTCCGCCGGGTCGGCCGCCGGGGGCTGAGCCGCTCCCCAGGCCGCGCCGAGTGAGCAGCGACGACGAGATCGAGCGCAAGCTCGAGGAGACTCTCTCGGGCGTCCTCGGCCCGTCGCGCCGCACGGTGCCCTCCCGGTCGCCGTCGCCACCGGCCTCCAAGACGGTCGGTGACAAGCCCCCGGTGGAGAAGCCCTCCGAGGTCGACGAGCTGATCAGCAAGACGCTCTCGGGTCTCGATCTGGGCGGTGGAGCAGGGCGCCGGAAGCGGCCGGCGGGAGCCCCGCCGGCCCCACCGGCCGCTGAGCCCTTCGACCTCTCCGACCTGGAGGAGATGATCCGCAGCCACCAAGGTGCGCCCCGCCGGCCGGCGGAGGCCGCCCCGGGCCCCGAGGCGGGCCCCTTCGGCGAGGCATCGGGCCAGGCGCTGCCGCCCGAGCCCGCGGTGGCCGGTCCGACGAGCCCTCCGGGATCGCTCGACGAGCCAGCGCAGGTGCCCTCGCCGGAGGCCGAGGTGACGGCGGAAGAGGAGGTGCCCTCCGAGCCCGCGGAGCCGGCCGCCGCCGCGCCGTCCCCAGAGGCCGGTCCGGAGGAGCTCGACGAGGCGGTCCCCGCGACGGCGGCCTCCCCCGAAGCACCGAGGAAGGACTCCGCTCAGGGTGTCGAGTTCGGGCAGTACCGGTTGCTCGAGCGGATCGGGGTGGGCGGGATGGCCGAGGTCTGGAAGGCCCGCATGACGGGGGTCGAAGGCTTCCAGAAGACGGTGGCGATCAAGAAGATCCTTCCCCACCTGACCGACAGCCCGGCGTTCGTCGACATGTTCATCGACGAGGCGAAGCTCGCGGCCCAGCTCAACCACGCCAACATCATCCACATCTACGACCTGGGCAAGATCGGCGCCGACTACTACATCGCCATGGAGTACGTGGAGGGCGAGAACCTCCGCAACATCCTCAACGCCGCGCGGGAGCGCGGCAAGCCGCTGTCCGTCGGTCTCGCCCTGCACGTCGCCGCCCGCCTGGCGAGCGCCCTCGAGCACGCCCACCACAAGCGGGACTTCGAGGACCGGGACCTGGGACTGGTGCACCGGGACGTGTCGCCGCAGAACGTCCTGATCGGCTACGAGGGCACCATCAAGCTGTGCGACTTCGGCATCGTCAAGGCGGTCTCGAAGTCGAGCCACACCCAGATGGGCGCCCTCAAGGGCAAGCTCCAGTACATGTCTCCGGAACAGGCCTGGGGCAAGGTGGTCGACGGACGTTCGGACATCTTCGCGGTCGGGACGCTGCTGTTCGAGATGCTCACCGGGCGGCGCCTGTTCGCCGGCGAGAGCGAGATGGAGGTCCTCGAGGCGGTTCGCGAGTGCCGCGTTCAGAAGCCGAGCGAGCTCCGGCCCGAGGTGAGCGACGACGTGGACGCGGTGGTGCTCAAGGCGCTCGAAGTGGAGCCCGGCGAGCGCTTCCAGAGCGCCGGCGATCTCGCCCGGCGCCTGGAAGACCTCCTGGCCGCCATGCGTCCCTCTCCGGGCCAGGCCGAGCTGGCCGCCTACATGGCCGAGCTCTTCGATCGGGCTCGGGGCGGAGCCGCGGGGCAGGAGTCTCCGGTCGTGCTGCCGCCCCGCGCGGGGACCGGCACGCCCGCACCGCCCGCAGCGCCGGCGGGGGCGGCTCCGGCCGCCGGCGAGAGCGGCGGCGAACCGGCGGAGCGGTCGGAGCCCGGCAGCGAGGTCTCCCCGGCCCTCCAGGCCGTCGAGCCGGTGAGCCCGGTGGAGCCCGAGGAAGGCGGAGGGCGGGGCAAGGGCCTCCTGGTCGCCGCCATCCTGGTGGCCCTCGTGGTCGGGGCGTTGCTCGTCTGGTACTTCCTGCGGCCGGCGGCCCGGAACGGAGCGGCTCCGGAGACCCAGGCTCCGGTCACCGTGGCGGAGCCCGCCGGCCCGCCCGAGGCGACCCCCGACCAGGCGCAGGAGCAAGCTTCGGCCCCGGCGCCGGCCGGCGCGGCCCAGGGGCCGGTCGCAGGCGAGACCCAGCCCGAGGGAGCCGGAGCCGGGAGCGAGACGGCGGCGGAGGGTGCCCGGGAAGGCGCCCAAGAAGCCCCGACCCCCGAGGTCGCTGCGGCCGTCGACCGCGCCCTCAAGGAGCGGCTCGCCCAGCGGGAGAAGGAGCTCCGGAGCCAGTTCGAGGCCGAGGAGCGGCGCCTCAAGGACCAGCTCGACGAGATCCAGAAGACGAAGGCCGCACCCGACGAGCCGCCACCGAAGCCCGCGCCGCGTGAAGAGCCGGCACCGCCCAAGGCCGCGCCGAGCGGGCTCGCGAAGAGCACCGCCGAAGCGGCGGAGGCGAAGCCGGACGATTCCGGCGGCGGCCCCGCGGCAGCGCCGGGCGAGACGGCGGCCACCGTCGGCGGCCCGGAGGCCCAGCCGGCGGCCGGCAAGGGCTCGACCCCCTCGAACGGTCCGGCGAACGGCGCCGCGGCTGGGGAGACGCCGTCTCCCTCTCCGACTCCGGGCGGGAAGACCCGGCAGCCTCCGGCCACCGACTCGGGCGTACGCTCGCCGGCGCCGAAACCCGAGCCGCCACCGGCACCTCGCGAGCCGGCGGTGCGGGAGGGCGAGCTGATCCAGAACGGCCCGGGAGTGGTCCGTCCGCAGCTTGTCTCACTTCCGAAACCAGAGTATCCTCCGATCGCCCGGAGGCTCCGGGTCGCAGGGGAAGTGGTGGTCTCGGTCCTGGTCGACGAGACCGGACGGGTCGTGGACTCCCGCCTGGACAAGCGGGTCCGCCAGGACGTGGGACTCAACGAGGCCGCCCTCGACGCCGCCCGCAGAGCTCGCTTCCGGCCTGCCACCAAGAACGGCGTGCGGGTGAAGATGTGGACGACCATCAGTTTCCCGTTCAAGCTGTGAAGCTCTGGCCGGCACCGGCGGCCACGGGAGCATGCGCGGAGAGAGAATGAGCCTTACCGACGAACAGAGAAGCTTCTACGAGAACACTCTGACGGTCACCCGCCAGGAGATCGACGAGTTGGACGAGGCGATCGAGCGGGAGCTCGCCAAGGTGAAGGACACGCTGGCCGAGCTACAGGCCGCGAAGAAGGCGGCGCGCCAGATGTACGATGCGGCCTGCCAGCGTCTGGGCCGTCCCAACGACCTCGATGTCGAGGACGAGGACGAGGCGGTCTGACCGCCCGCACCTCTCCATCCCGGCGCCGTCCGGGGCTCCCCGCCGAGGCCGCTCCCGCGGGGTGACGACACTCCATGGCCTGGTTCAAGAAAGCCAAGAAGTCGAAGCGCAAGCCGACGGCCGAGGAGCGTCCGCAGAGCCCGGTCCCCAAGGGGCTCTGGGTCAAGTGCGAGAGCTGCAAAGAGGTCATCTACTCGAAGGAGCTGGATCGCAATCTGCGGATCTGCCCCCGCTGCGGCCACCATTTCCGGATCGATGCCGGGGAGCGGATCCGCTTGCTCCTCGACGAGGAGGAGCCCCGGCGCCTGTTCGACGAGATCGGGCCGCGCGACCCCCTGGGATTCAAGGACTCCAAACGCTACAAGGACCGCCTCAAGGCCTACCAGAACGCCCTCGGTGAGCGCGATGCGGTGATCGTGGTCGAGGGCCACCTGGAATCGATCCCGGTGGTGCTGGCGGTGATGGAGTACCGCTTCATGGGCGGCTCCATGGGCTCGGTGGTCGGCGAGCGGATCACCCGCGCCATCGAGCACGCGGTGGAGGTCGGCCGGCCGCTGGTCGTGGTGTCGGCGTCGGGCGGTGCCCGGATGCAGGAAGGCATCCTCTCGCTCATGCAGATGGCGAAGATCTCGGCCGCCCTCGCCCGCCTGCGCGCGGTCCCCCTGCCCTTTCTCTCCATCCTCACCGATCCCACCACCGGCGGCGTGACCGCCTCCTTCGCCATGCTCGGCGACCTCAACATCGCCGAGCCCGGAGCGCTGATCGGGTTCGCGGGTCCGCGGGTGATCGAGCAGACCATCCGCCAGAGCCTGCCCGAAGGCTTCCAGCGCAGCGAGTTCCTCCTCGAGCACGGCTTCCTCGACCTGGTGGTCAACCGCCAGGAGCTCAAGGAGACGACGGCCCGCTGCCTGCGGCATTTCTTGTAGAGACGCTTCGCCTCGAGGCGACCAGATGGTTTGAGCGTCTCGGGCGTCTTGCGGCGTAGGTCCCCGGGAAGGGGACGGCTGACCGGACCACCCCCTAACCCCTCGTTCCCCTTCCCACCCTC
>CAZIIB010000197.1:5072-6930 GCA_964539125.1 uncultured Thermoanaerobaculia bacterium
GGACGCCCCCACCCGGTCCTTCGCCGAGGAGTCCGAGCCCGCCGATCCACCCCCTCTCCCATCTCCGGCCGGAGGGCCGCTCCAACCACCGAGGTGGCAGCCGGCAGGGCGTGGTGGTTTCTCGCCGGCGCAGTCTGCCGCCGAGAAAGCCACCCGCCCTGCCGGCGTGTGCTCCGCGAGCAGATGTTCCCCAACTCGAGCGCTTCTCGGCTCCTGCCGTGCGGTAGGCTCTCGGGCCGTGGCGCTCCCCCCCGACACCGCGGCCGCCCTCGACCGGTTGACGCTCTTCGGCGTCCGGCTGGGGCTCGAGCGGATGCGCCGGCTCCTGGCCGCGCTCGGCGATCCCCAGGAGGGCCTGCCGCTGGTCCTGGTGGCGGGTACCAACGGCAAGGGGACGGTCTCGGCGCTGCTCTCCTCGTTCGCGTCGGCCGCGCGCTATCGCACCGGGCTCTACACCTCCCCCCACCTCGAGACGGTCGAGGAGCGCCTGCGCCTGGGGGGCGAGGCGATCGGGGGGGAGCGTCTCGGGGCCCTCCTCGAGCGCGTGCTCGCGGCCGGCGACGAGGCGCTCGAGGAGCCACCGACCTACTTCGAGGCGCTGACCGCCTGCGCTCTCGTCTGGTTCGTCGAAGAGGAGGTCGAGCTGGCGGTGCTCGAGGTCGGTCTCGGCGGCCGGTTCGACGCCACGAACGCAACCGAGCCGGCCCTCTCGGTGATCACCTCCATCGACCTCGACCACCGGGAGCACCTGGGCTCGACCCGCGAGGAGGTGGCGCGAGAGAAGGCGGGGGTGATGCGCTCCGACCGCCCGGTGGTGGTGGCGGCGAGCGACGCGGGGGTGGCCGCAGTGCTCGCCGAAGAGGCCCGGCGAACCGGCGCCCGGCTCGTCCCCGCCGCCGAGCGGCTCCGGGTGGACGCGGTGCAGCGCTTCAAGCCGTTCGTCGACCCGCCGGAGCGGCGCCAGAGGATCTGGGTGCGCGAGGAGGAGGGTGACCGCCGGATCTACGAGACCGCGCTCGCCGGCCGTCACCAGGCCGAGAACCTGGCCCTGGCCCTGGTGGCGGCGCAGACGATGGCCGAGGAGGGCTGGGGGCGGCTGACCCAGCGGGCCCTGACCCGGGGCAGTCGGGCCTGCCGCTGGCCCGGCCGGCTCGAGGAGGTGCCGCTGCCCGACGGCGAGCGGCTCCTCCTGGACGTCGCCCACAATCCAGGTGGGGCGCTGGCGCTGGCGGCCGCCCTGGACGACCTGGACGAGCCGGTCGACCTGCTCTTCGGCGTCCTCGCCGACAAGGAGGTCGAGCCCATGCTCGCCGCCCTCGCTCCCCGGGCCCGGCGGCTCACCCTCACCCGGCCTTCGGGCCCTCGGGGGCGCGAGGCGGCCTCGCTCTTGCGGCTCGCCGAGGGAGAGGGACGCGAGGTCGTGGTGGCCGAGGAGCCCGGCGATGCGCTCGCCTCGGCCCTCCGGGGCGCCGAGGGCCGGATCGTCGTGGGCTGCGGCTCCCTGGCCCTGGTGGGGGAGCTCCGCGCGCTCCTCCACCGCCGTTACGGAGTGCCCGAGCCGGCGGTCGGGATGAGTGTCGGCGGGGTGGAGACGGAGACGACCTACGACAGCGGATCGTAGAGCGGGAAGCGAGCGGCGAGGGCCTCCACCCGCTGCCGGACGTCGGCGCGGACGGCGTCGCTCTCCGGCTCGGCCAGGACCTCCGCGATCAGGTCGCCGACGAGGTCCATCTCCTCTTCACCCATTCCCCGGGTCGCCAGCGCCGGCGTACCGATCCGAATCCCCGAGGCGACCATGGGGGGCTTCTCGTCGTAGGGGATCGCGTTCTTGTTCACGGTGATCGCGGCGGCCTCGAGC
>CAZIIB010000198.1:0-6925 GCA_964539125.1 uncultured Thermoanaerobaculia bacterium
ATCTACCCCTTCCCGCCCATCCGGGCGATTCCGCTGGCGCTCGCCCGCGGCCTGGGCGCCCTGGCGAGCCGCCACCGGGCCGCGGCGCCCGCCTACATCGCCCTGGTCTTCTTCGGCCTGCCCATCGGCCTGCTCTTCGCGTCCGGCGCCTTCCACCGGGAGGCGCCTCGCCTGGTTCCGGCCGCGCCGGTCGAGCGGGCCGCGCCGCAGGGCGCACAGCCCTCCGGGCCGCCCCCCCGCTCCGAGCCCGGCCGGCGGCCGCGGGAAGAGCCATCGCCCGGCGCACGGTTGAATTGAGAGGAGGTGCATCATGCTCAGGGAAATCTTCGGCGGGGGCCAGCGCTCGCCCCTCATCGACGCGGCCTTCGAGGACGTCTCGGCGATGCTCCGCCAGTCGGCCAAGATGCTCGACCTCGCCCTTTCGGCGCTGCTCGACAACGAGCCCCTTGACGCCGACCTCGACGAGCTCGACGACCCGGTCGACGAGGGCGAGCGGATGGTGCGCCGGAGCGTGCTCGAGCACCTCTCCTTCAATCCCAAGCAGGACCTGGTGGCGAGCCTCGTCCTGGTCTCGATGGTCCAGGACGCCGAGCGAATCGGCGACTTCGCCCGCGGCATCGGCGAGCTGGTGCCGCTCGCCAAGAGCCGCCGGGAGGGCCCCTTCGCCGACCGGCTCCGGGCCTTCGCGGAGCGGCTGCGCCCGCTCTTCGACGTCGCCGAGCGGGCCTTCCGGGAGGACGATCCGGAGCTCGCGCGCAGGGTCATGAGCCAGACCGCCGAGCTCAAGCGCGAGCTCCAGGCGTTCACCGCCGACGTCACCGACAGCGATCTCACGGCCGACATGGCGGTGGTCTACGCCAACGCCGCCCGCATCCTGCGGCGCATCGGCTCCCACCTCTCGAACATCGCCTCGTCGGTCGCGCAGCCCTATGACCGCATCCGCCACGGCGACGAGGACGCCTGAGCCCCCGGTGAGATCGATCGCACCGCATCTCGTGGCGCCTCGCTCGTCACTCGGTCAACGGACCCGCCCAGTCCGCCCGCCTCGTCCCTCGCGTGCGGGTGGCCAGATCTCCGGCACCTCACGGCCCAGGTGCCTCCGCCCCTCGACCGATGGCGGCTGAGAGCTCGCGGGCTGCCGAGCTCGCCGTCCTCTACCACGGCGAGCCCCAGCCCTTCTCCCGCGGGTTGCTCGCCCGGAGCATCCACGCCGCCGGAGTCGACCTCGACCGGGCCTACGCGCTGGCCTCGAGCCTCCAGGAGGTGCTCTTGGCCGAAGGCGTCGCCGTGGTCGACAGCGACGAGCTCGCCCGCCGGGTGGGCGACCTGCTGGAGCGCTCCGAGGGCCCCGAGGCGGCGTCGCGCTATCGCCTGGTGCGCGGAATCCGGCGCTTGCCCCGGCCCCTGGTGATCTACCTGGGCGGTGCCACCGGCACCGGCAAGTCGACTCTCGCCCTCGACCTCGCGCCCCTGCTGCGCATCTACCGAATCAACGCCACCGACACGATCCGCCAGGTGATGCGCATGGTCTTCGCCCCGGCGATCCTGCCGGCGCTCCACCACTCGAGCTTCGAGCTGCCCCGCGAGGAACGGGCACGCAGGCTGCGTCCGGACGGCCGCCCGCCGGCGGGGGAGAGCTTCGACGAGCGGCTGATCCGGGAGTTCGAGGAGCAGGCGACCCGGGTCTGTGTCGGGGTGCGGGCGGTGGTGGAGCGCGCGGTGATGGAGAATCTGAGCGTTCTCGTCGAGGGCGTCCACCTGATGGCGCCGCTGGTGCCCTTTCCGGATCTCGAGGGCTCGGCCTACCAGGTGTCGCTGCTCCTGACCACCCGCGACGAGGAGCTCCACCGCGCCCGGTTCGCCGCCCGCGGCCGGCGAGAGGGCCGGCCCGGTGAGCGCTATCTGGACCACTTCCACGGCATCCGCACCCTCCAGGAGCACCTGATCTCCCAGGCCGAGGCCCACGGCATCGAGCGCCTCGAAACGACCGACCGGGACACCACGCTCAGCCGCGCCATGCTCCGGGTGACGGCGCTCCTGGAGGAGCAGCTCCCCGGCCTGCGCGCGGGTCCGCCCGAGGCGCGCCCCGGCCCCGTGCCGACCCTGCTCTTGTTCGTCGACGGCCTGGGGGACCGGCCGGTGCGCTCGCTCTCCGGCCGCACGCCCCTCGAAGCGGCCGAGCTTCCCACCTTCGACCGCCTGGCCCGCGAGGGGCGCAGCGGCCTCGCCGACCCGATCGCCCCCGGTACGGTGCCGGACACGGCCGCCGGCAGCCTGGCCCTCTTCGGGCAGTCGCCCCGGGCGCTCCGGCGCGGGCCGGTCGAAGCCTTGGGCGCCGGGATCGAGCTCGGCCCGGGAGACGTGGCCCTGCGCGGCAACCTCGCCACCCTGGACGAGGAAGGACGGGTGATCGACCGGCGGGCGGGGAGGATCCGGGAGGGGGCCGAGGAGCTCGCCGCCGCTCTCGATCGGCCGCCCCTGCCCGAGGAGTGGGCCGACTACACGGTGCGCGTGCGCATGGGCACCGAGCACCGCTTCGCCGTGGTGCTTCAGGGCGACGGGCTCTCGCCGGCGGTGGCCGGGAGCGACCCCGGCGACGGCGCGCCCCCCGGCCCACCTCTCGCTCCCCGCGCCATCGACCCGGCGGAGGGGGCCGCGGTGCGCACCGCCCGGCTCCTCGCCGTGTTCGAGGAGCACGCCCGCCGGGTGCTCGCCGAGCATCCGGTCAACCGGCGGCGGCGCGAGCGGGGTCTGCCGGCGGCCAACGCCGTGCTCACCCGGGGTGCCGGCCGGGTGCACCGCCTGCAGCGCCTGGAGGTCGCCGGAGTGCCGCTGCGCATCGCCTGCGTCTCGGGCGACCGCACGGTGCTCGGCCTGGCGGCGTGGCTGGGCGCCGAGACCCTGACCGCCCCCGAGATGACCGCCAACCTGGACACCGACCTCGACGGCAAGCTCCGGACGGCCGCCGAGGCCCTGCGGCGCAACGACCTGGTGATGCTCCATCTGAAGGGGGCGGACATCGCGGCTCACGACTCCCGGCCGGACCTCAAGATGGCCTTTCTCGAAGCCGTGGACCGCCGCCTCGCCCAGCTGATCGAGGGCTGGCCGGGCCGGCCGTTGCGCATCGCGGTGGCCTCCGACCACGCCACCCTCTCCGAGTCGGGGCACCACTCGGCCGACCCGGTGCCGGTGCTCGTGTGGGGAGAGGGGATCGAGGCCGACGACGTGGAGCGCTTCACCGAGCGCGCGGCGGCCGAGGGAGGAATGGGCCGGCTCCCTCTGCAGACCCTCCTCAACCGGCTGTTCGACCTTTGACGTCGGCCGCGGGCCGCTCCCGCAGAGGGATCACCACCTGGACCGTGGTGCCCGTTCCCAGCTCGCTCGCCACCTCCACCTTGCCGCCGGCGCTCTGGGCGACGTGCTTGACGATCGCCAGCCCCAGGCCGGTCCCGCCTTCGCCCCGGGCGCGTCCCTTGTCCACCCGGTAGAAGCGCTCGAAGATCCGGGGCAGGGCGGCCTTCGGGATGCCGATGCCGGTGTCCGAGACCTCGATCACCACCGAGCCGCCGTGCTCCGGATCGCAAGAGATCCGCGCCGTCACCCGGCCCCCCTCGCGGTTGTACTTGACGGCGTTGTCGAGGAGGTTCTGGAACAGGCGCTCGATGCCCTCCCGGTCGCCCAGGATCGGGGCCAAGGGACCGTCGGGGGTCTCCAGGGCCACCTCGACCCCGCGGCTCCGGGCCCGTTCGGCCAGGAGCTCGATCGCCCGCCGGGCCACCGCCACGAGGTCGACCTCGGACGGCTCGTGACGCGGCTCGAGGCTCTCGAGGCGCGAGAGGGTGAGGAGGTCGCCCAGGAGGTCCTGGAGGCGATGGCTCTGCTCCAGAATCCGTTCGACGAAGCGCTGGGCCGTGGCCCGGTCGTCGAGGGCGCCGTCGCGCAGCGTCTCGCCGTACGCCCGGATCGCCGAGAGCGGCGTCTTGAGCTCGTGGGAGACGTTGGCCACGAAGTCTCGGCGCATCTCGTCGAGGCGGGTGGCCTGGGTGGTGTCGCGGGCGACCACCACGACGCCCTCGATGCCGGCGCCCGGCTGGCTGGGGGCGGCGAGGACGGCGCTGGTGAGGGCGACCGTTCGCCGCTCCGGGAGGCGGAGCTCGGCGACCGCGGTCTGGCTCTCGCCGCGTTGGAGGGTGCCGTCGATCACCTCGGCGAGCTCGGGCAGGCGGATGAGCTCGAGCGGAGCCCGGCCCACCACCTCGCCCTCGATCCCGAACAGGCGGCGGAGCTCCGGGTTGACCAGCAGCGCCCGCCCCTGGCGATCGGTCACCAGCACGCCGTCGGACATGCTGCGCACGATCGACTCCAGGTGGTCGCGCTCGGCGCGCACCCGCTCGATCTGCTCCTCGACCCGGCTGGCCAGGCGGTTCAGGGTGGCGCCGAGAGCGGCCAGGTGCGGCTCCTCCGGTACGAGGAGCCGGCGGGAGTAGTCGCCGGCCGCCAGCTCTCCCGCGCCCTCGGCCAGGCGGGCCAGGGGGCGGAAAAAGCGGAGCGACAGCCAGGCGAGGACGAGCCCGGCCACCGCCAGGGCGGCGAGCGCGGCCACCGCCATGGCGCCGGCCAGCCGGCTCTCCACCGCCGCCAGCTCGTCGAGGGGCTCGGCCAGGCGCAGGACGTACCGGCCGCCGTCCGAGCCGGTGAAGGTGCGGGCCGCGTAGGCGTACGTCACGCCGGTGGTGGCGCTGCGCCGGACGCTCCAGCCGCTCCCGGTGGCCAGGGCCTGGGCGACCTCGGGGCGGGTGGCGTGGTTGTCCATCCTCGTCACCTCGCGCCGGGTCCGCTCGCTGTCGGCGAGCACCACCCCGTCGGGGCCGATCACGGTGATCCGGAGGCTGCCGTGCTCGGCGAGGTGGAGCACCCGCTCCTGGAGGGCGGCCGGATCGTCCGGGACCCCGTCGGCGAGCGCGGGGGCGAGCAGGGCGACGCTCTCTCCGAGCTGCTCGGCGGCGCCGTTCTGGATCGCCCGGGGCACCAGGGCCCAGAGCAGGATCGCCGCCACCAGGATGGCGGCGAGCGCCGGCCAGAAGGGCGCGAGCTCGAGCTTGGGAAGGGGGCGGCCTCGGGCCATGGCGCAGGTTGCCTCAGGCGCGCAGCCGGTAGCCGACGCCGATCACCGTCTCGATCCGGTCGGCCTCGGTGGTCAGCTTGCGGCGCAGGCGGCGGATGTGGGTGTCGACCGTGCGGCTGTCGATGTCCTCGGCGTAGCCCCAGACGTCAGAGAGGAGCTGGCCCCGGGTCTGGACCCGGCCCACCCGCTCCATGAGGAGCTGGAGCAGGCGGAACTCGGTGGCGGTCAGGGTGACCTCCTCGCCGCCGACCTCCAGGCGGTGGGCGGCCCGGTCGAGGCGCAACGGCCCGACCTCGAGCAGGTCGCCGGCCGGTCCGGTGCCCCGCGAGCGGCGCAGGATCGCCTTGACCCGCAGCACCACCTCCCGCGGGCTGAAGGGCTTGGTGACGTAGTCGTCCGCCCCCAGCTCCAGGCCGACGATCCGGTCCACCTCCTCGCCCCGGGCGGTGAGCATGATCACCGGCAGTGCGGCGGTGCGCGGATCGCGCTGCAGGATCCGGGCGATCTCGAGACCGTCCAGGCCCGGCAGCATGAGGTCGAGGATCAGCAGGTCCGGCCGGTGGGACCGGATGCGGTCGAGGGCCGCGTCGCCCCTCTCCTCGGTCTCGACCTCGAAGCCCTCCTTCCCCAGGTTGTAGGCGAGGACCTCGGCGATGTCGGGCTCGTCTTCCACGAGCAGGATGCGGCCCTGGGCCATGACGGCGAGCTTAGCAGGGCGCGGTGAGGCGCCGACTCGAGACTCGTCCACAGAAACTGTGGAAAACTCTGCGGAAAGCGGGTGGATGGCACGGCCAGAGTCCCGAGAATCCAGGGCTTCCTGCACATTGAACAGAGTCTTGTGCATCTTGGCTAACTCCTTTTATTTGCAGTCAGTTGAATGAATCCATGGAACGGCCGCGGAACGCCGCCCGGCGGCGGACCCGGTCTTTTCCACAGTCTCGCCGAAGTAACAAGGCGGTAACAGCCTGACGACGGGCTCGTAACCGCCTCGAAAGCGGTTGATTTTCCGGGATGTATCGATTCTTGCCGATGGGTGTCGAGGCGCCCCGGACGAGGGTGCCGGCCGGTGGAGGAGTCTCGAGTGGACGTGCGAGTCGACGCAGGCCAAGGTCGTGCTCGCCTCGGTTCGGCTACCGAGGCTGACTCGGTCAGCCCGGGCGCGGGACGGCACCCGGGACCCGCGGCCACTCTACGGAGCGGGAGCGCCCGGAAGGTGACACCGGCGTGGCGGCGCCGTGACGTCCGCGGCTCGAGGGCGGGGGAGGGGAGGGGAGGCGAACGACGAAGGGGGCGGCCGTCGCGGCCGCCCCCTCGAACGAGAAAGCTGGAGAGAGGAGCTCAGCTCCCCGTTCCCATGGGACCGCCCCCCGGGCCGCGGTGACGCGGGCCGAAGGTCCGGCGGACCTCCTTGAGGATCGACCAGCGCTCGGCCTGGGTCGGGGTCAGGAGCGCGGTGAACGCCGCGTCGAAAGCGTCGCGGGCGGCCTTGACCTGGTCGCGGACGCCCTTGATCTGGATCACCAGGGCGCCGACCGCGGCGGCGTCCGGGTTCTCCCCGTCCAGGAGGCCGCCGAGCTGCTGGTGAAGGGTGCGCTCCTGCTCACGCAGGGGCTGGACCTTGGCCTTGAGCTCATCGAGGAGGGCTTGGGCCTGGTCGACCTGCGCGGCCGAGAGGTCGAGGAACCGGGTGACGGCGCCGAGGGGGAAGTGGCCCGCTTCGGCGCCGGGAGGGCCTCCAGGGCCTCCACCCGGACCGCCCGGAGGCGGGCCGGCCGGCTGCGCCTGGAGCGGCAGGGCGGG
>CAZIIB010000199.1:0-6910 GCA_964539125.1 uncultured Thermoanaerobaculia bacterium
GCCAGCCTCATGGCCGGCAGCCAGGCGATCATGGAGGTGCCGGCGGAAGCGTTCTAGTCCCCAGCTCGGCGACTCTTCTCGTCCTCCGGCGCCGAAGGGCGCCGGCTGGCTCTCCGCAGTCGAAACGGCGCGGGCGGAGGACCCCCCGGACCGCTCCGAGCGGGCGCTCGGCGGCGATCCGTATACTCTGCCCTGTCCAGTCGAACTCCGTCCCAGGCAGAGACCACGAGTTGCCAGCGCCTAGCCGAGGACCCCGAAACCTGCGCCTGAGCGGGGTCGCGATCGTCGTTCTGCTGTGCCCCGGCGCCACGCTCTTGGCCCAGGACCCGCCGGCCGCCGGCGGACCGCC
The DNA here is from genome assembly GCA_964539125.1 of uncultured Thermoanaerobaculia bacterium. Taxonomy (GTDB): domain Bacteria; phylum Acidobacteriota; class Thermoanaerobaculia; order Multivoradales; family DATKCC01; genus CAVUBL01. Next base: position 350 of record CAZIIB010000199.1, read on the forward strand.
GCTGGCCCTCGCCCGCGCTTCGGGCTCGATTCACGTCGACGGCAGACTCGACGAGCCGGCGTGGAAGGACGCCACGAAGATCACCACCTTCTACGAGGTGAGCCCGGGCGACAACGTGGCTCCGCCGGTCGAGACCACCGCCTGGATCGCCTACGACCGCGACTACCTCTACGTCGCGTTCCGGTGTGACGACCCCCGCCCCTCCACGATCCGCGCCCCGTTCACCGAGCGCGACGGCCTCTCGAGCGACCAGGACTACGTGGGCGTCCTGCTCGACACCCGCGACACCCACATCACCGCCCAGGAGCTCTTCGTCAACGCACGCGGGATCGAGAGCGACGGAACGAGAAACGACGCCGCGAGCGACAACCACGGGGGAGGCGGCTCGGGAAGCGAGGACTTCTCTCCCGACTTCTTCTGGGACGCGGCCACCCGCATCGCCGGCCGCGGCTGGAGCGCGGAGCTTCGCGTCCCCATGTCGTCGTTGCGCTACGCCCGGACGAGCCCCCAGAGCTGGGGCGTCATCCTGGTGCGCAACTACCCGCGCGACAACCGCTACCAGATCATGAGCGTCCCCGTGCCCCGGGGCTCGACTTGCCTCTTGTGCCGCGAGACCGAGCTCACCGAGATCCGCGGCCTGCCGCCCGGCGGCCACTGGGTGATGGCGCCGTACGCGACCGGACGGGAGAGGAGTCACGCGCGGGGGGAGCCCGGGACTCCCTTCGTCGACGAGCCGGTGGCGTTCGAAGGCGGCCTCGACGCCAAGCTCACGCCCGACGCCGGCACCGCGGTCGACGTGACCCTGAACCCGGACTTCTCGCAGGTCGAGTCGGACGTGGCCCAGGTCTCCGAGAACCAGCGCTTCGCCCTCTTCTACCCCGAAAAGCGTCCCTTCTTCCTGGAGGGGGTGGAGCTCCTCCAGACCCCGATCCAGGCCGTCTACACCCGCACCATCACCTCGCCCCGCTGGGGGACGAGGATCACCGGCAGCCAGGACGGCGCCGCCTACACCCTCCTCCTGACCCAGGACCGCGGCGGCGGCAGCGTCGTCATGCCGGGACCCCAGGCCTCCGAGCTCCTGCCCCAGACGACCGGCTCGACGGTCTCGATCGGCCGGGTGCGCCGCGACTTCGGCCGCTCCTACCTCGGCTTCCTCCTGACCGATCGCGAGAACGACGGCGCCGGCTACAACCGCGTCTTCGGTCCCGACTTCCAGTGGAACCCGAACGATCGTCACCAGATCACCGGCCAGTACCTCTTCGGCCTGACCCGAAACCCCGACCGCCCCGACCTGAACCCGGAGTGGGACGGGCGGACGCTCGCCGGCGGAGACCTCTCACTCACGTGGAAGTACGGCACCCGGGACTGGAACACGCGCACGATCTACGACGACGTCGCCCAGGGCTTCCGGGCGCAGGACGGCTTCGTGCCTCAGGTCGGCTACCGCCAGATCCACCAGTGGGTGGCGCACGACACGTACCCGGACGGCTTCTTCACCCGGGTCGAGCCCTATCTCAACCTGCAACAGAGCTGGCTGCGGTCGGGAGGCATCCTGACCGGCCGCTGGGCGGCGGGGACCAACTTCGAGGCGCGCTACGTCCTGCATGGAGACATGGCCTTCGTTCACTGGGTGCAGCTCGTGGGGACGCGCCTCTTCCGCTTTGACAACGGCAACTTCACCTTCCGCTTCGCCCCGGGGACCCATCTGACGGCGCTGAGCTTCGAGGGCGACCTCGGGCAGCACATGGACTTCGAGAACGTGCGGCTGGGAGACGGGGGCAGCCTCACGTCGAGCGCGACGCTTCGCCCGGTCGACCGGCTGACCTTCATCTTCGACGGCGAGCGCGACTGGTTGGACGTCACCGGCGAGGACGGTCGGCGCGGTCGCCTCTACACCGCCACCGTCTCCCGCCTGAAGACGCTCGTGAGCTTCACCGCGAAATCCTACGTTCGCGTCATCGTCCAGTGGGTGGACACCGTGCGCGATCCTGCCCTCTACACCCACCCGGTCCACCGGCGAACGGCCGAGCTCCAGGGATCGCTCCTCTTCAGCTATCGGCTGAACTGGCAGAGCGTTCTCTATGCCGGGTACGGCGACGACCGCCCCTATCTCCCGGGGCAGGGCCTCCAGCCTTCCACTCGGGACCTCTTCTTCAAGCTCTCCTACGCCATCCAGCGCTGAGGCCCGGGCTGCTAGACGACCTGGGTCTCTTCCAGCAGGCCGAGGACGACGGCCGCGGGAAGCGCCACGGCACCCACCAGCAACGCCACCGGCGGCGCCGCGGTGAAGCAAAACGCGGTGCCGCCCACCACGAGGGCCGCCAGGAGGAAGGTGACCCGTCGGTCGCGAGCCGCCTCGCGCGCGAGGCCGAAGAACCAGGCGACCAGCGTCCCGGCCGGGCGCCGGAGGAGCACCACGAGCCCCACGACGAGGACCAGCGCGAGGCCGGCGAAGGAGGGCGCCACCGGGACGTTCACCAGGGCGTGGCAGATCGTGCAGGGGAGCAAGGAGCCGGTACGAGCGTAGAGCGTGCCGAGAGCGAGAGCGATGACGAAGACGCAGACCAGGGTTCCGACGCCCAACACCGAGACGGAGTGGTATTGGCCGTGGGTCAGGGTGAACAGGAGCGCCGCCACCATGACCGCCTGACCGCCTGGCAGATCCTCCTCGAGCCGCGATTGGCAATAGCCGCGATAGAAGAGCTCCTCGAGGAACGCCACCACGAGGAAGCTCGCCGTCGCCGCGAAGAGCCAGAACGCCGGCGTCCAAGGCTTCTCGAGCAGACGCCACATGGGGGGGTTGGCTCCGAGCGGATGAAGGCTGTGCGCCACGAGCAACAGGCGCAAGGGAAGCGAGGCGACGGCGAAACCGGCGAGCCCGAGGAGGAGCGATCCCGCCGGCCCCTCCCTACCCAGGGCCAGACCGAAATCGGAGAGACCACGCCCCCGGAACGCCCGGCGCAGGACGAACGCCGGAGCCAGGAGACAGGTGTACTGCACCGCGAGCGTTCTCAGGAAGAGCCAGGACAGGGAGACGAAATCCGGCCGGCTCGCCGGGAGAGCCTTCGCGAAGGCGGCGCCGAGCGAGGGAATTCCAAGGTGCGGGGTGAGCCATCCCGCCGCGTAATGCCCGACCACGAACACCCCCACCACCTCCGCCACGGCGCCCGCGGCGCGGAAGCGCGCGAGCCGCTCGGACCGGTCGCTGGGAGTCGGCACCCGGGATCTCCTCTGGTGACCGCTACGAACGAAGCCCGGCCGAGTTTCGCGGGCGGGAAGGCGCGCCAAGGCGCCAGCCACCTTGCAGGTAGGAGGGGCGGCGGCGCCCGGCGCCTCACGGCGTAGAGAACGCCGGTGCCGGAGGGGACCTTCTCGACCTCCCAGGGGCCGGCGTCCGGCTGCCCTCCCCGGAGCGATTTCCGCCATCCTACCGCCCGATGGCGCAATTGTCAAGCTGGCGCTGAAAAGCTGGTGCCTCCGTCGGGGGGCGGGCCGGGAGCCTCGCTCGCCGGGGAACGGCGCGCGCTGGTCGGACTTTCGGGCGCAGGCGCGCGCCTCGGCTTCACCACGGCCCGGCGCGCTGCCGGACTCCCACCACTCTTGCGCCGCCGAGGCTCAGACGTCCCCTGCGAGCGAGGCTCCCGGCCCGCTTCGCTGCCTAGGCGCTCAGGTGTTCGTGATCGCCGACCATTCGGAGAACGTCTCCCCGGACCGCGCCCGCCTGACGGCGAGTCATCGTGGAGGAGCCGGTCGAGGTGGGCGGGTAGCTCAGGGACTCAAGGGGACGGATCGAAGATCTCGGTGACCGGCAGGTGGAAGCCCGGGAGGGCGGGGGCGCCGTTGAGGGTGTCGCTCGGGCCGAGGGTCGTGCGCTCGCCATCGGAGAGGTGGACGGTGACGGTCTCCTGCCGGGGATCGACCACCCAGACCGCCTGGGTGCCGGCCGCCAGGTAGTCCTGGACCTTTTCGGAAATCTGCTGCCCCGTGTTGCTCGGCGAGAGGACCTCGACCGCGAGATTCGGGGCGCCCTCGAAGTAGAGCGAGCGGCGGGCCTCCTCCGTGAGGCGCGCGGCGGAGACGAACGCCGCGTCCGGGCAGCGGACGCTGTCCGGTTCGCGGGCAAGGACGAAGCCGGTCTCGGCAGTGTAGACCCGGCCCAGGCGGTGGCGACGCACGTGCTCGAAGAGCCGTCCCAGGATGGTGGCCGCCACCCAGCCGTGAGCCTGTCCCGGCGGCGGCTCGCAGACGAGGGTTCCCGCGACGAGCTCGCAGGGCTGGTCGTCGGGCGCGACGGAGGGGAGATCCTCCGCCGTGATGGGCTTGGTCCGGGCGAGGTCGACCATGGTTCCGCTTAGTTTAGCAACTCTCGCTCGATGCCTCGGCGAGAAAGGAACGGAGGACGGCGGAAACCGCCTCGGGCTCTTCGATCGTCGAGAGGTGACCGGCGTGGGGGATGATCTCGAGCCCGGCGCCGGGGATCGCCGCGGCGAGGCGCCGGGCCTCGGCCGGGGGCTTGGCCCGGTCGCGCTCCCCGACCACGACCAGGGTGGGCACCGGGGTTTTGGCGGCCTCGGCCTGGAGGTCGTCCCGGGCGAAGATCGCGCGCCCGAAGCGGACGATGGCGGCGCGGTCGTTGGCCATCATCCGGGCCTTCCAGAGCTCCCGCTCCTCCCGGCGCCCGGGATCGCCGAGGAACCGGGGCGCGAACATCGCCTTCATCGTCTCGCCCATCAGCGGCCGGAAGCCGATCCAGGGGAGCGCGGCCAGCATCAGGCCGTACTTCGTTCGGTTGCGCCAGGGCTCCGCCTCGGCCGAGGTGTCCATGAGCACCAGGGAGCGGAGGAGATCCGGCCGGCGGATGCCCAGCCGCACGCCCACGAAGCCGCCGGTGGAGAGGCCCACCCAGTGGACCGGCCCGTCGCAGGTGGCCTCGAGGAAGGCCACGGCGTCGGCGTAGAGATCCTCCATCCCGTACGCCCCGGCGACCTTCTCGCTCGCCCCGTGGTCGCGGTGGTCGTAGGCCAGCACCCGGTAGCGGCCGTCGAGCGCCGCGATCTGCGCCTCGAACTGCCGAGAGTCGACCAGGAAGCTGTGGGAGAAGACCACGGTCTCCTCCCCCGAGCCCCGTTCGACGAAGCTCAGGCGGACGCCGTTGGCGGTGATCTCGGGCATGGGTGGCGCAGGCTCAGCTCAACGCGCGGTGAACGTACCACGGTGTAGCGTAGGCAGCTACGAGCGAACACGCGAGCGTGGCTACCCCTCTCTGCGCCGTCACCGGGTAACCAGGTGCCTGCCGACGGGGCGACGGGGTGCCAGCCGCCTTTCCGACGGGGTGCCAGCCACCTTTCAGCCTCTCCGCACTGAACCTCTCGCAGCGGCCGGGAGCCGGCGCGTGTCGGTTCGTCTCAGGGCGAAGTGCCGAGCGGCTGCCCGCCCGCGGCTCGGAGCTCGGCGTTGAGCGCCGCCAGCTCACCCGTCTGCACTCCTCTCCAGGCGGCCTCTACCTTGTCTACCAGCTCCGAGAGCTTGGCGTAGCCGGCTTTCGCGTCCTGGCTCGGGGAAGCGTCGGCGCCATCGACGGCGCCCTGGAGCTCGGCCAGGGCGCCGCCCACGGCGCCGTTCAGGTAGCGGATCGACTCGATCGACTTGGCCGGGAACCACCAGGTGTTGGCCGGGTTCGCCGAGACCTCGTAGCCGGCGAGGGCGGCCAGCTTGGCGAGGAGGGCATCCATGGCGGCCTGGACCTCGGCCGGCTCGCCGGCGCGGCGCTCAGTGACGGCCTGGACCACCTTGCCGACCTCGCCATCCAGCTTCGCCACCCGGGCGCGAAGCACCTCGACCTTCCTCGCCAGCTCGAACTCCGCCTGGTAGGCGGCCGGGTCCATCTCCACCCGGGGATCGGGTGCCACGGTCACCGGCTGCTCGAGGCGCCGGCCGTCGACGGTGAGGACGGCGCGGTAGGTCCCCGGCGGCGCCCACACCCCTCCTCCGCCGAAAAAGCCTCCCCTCCCGCCCTCGAGGGCCTCGGGCTGCGCGTAGTGGAGCGGCCAGACGAAGCGGTGCATCCCGGGCTCGGCGGAGAGCGGCGCCGGCGGCTTCACCCACTCGGGAGCCGTGCGGAGCCTCGCCGGGTCGATCGGCCGTGGCGCCTCGGCGCTGGTGTAGCTCTCGACGGTTTCGCCGCTCCCGTCGACGATCTCCAGCGTCACCGGTTTCGCCGGCGCCTTCGCCAGCCAGTAGTCGAGGATCGCCCCGGAGGGCGGGTTCTCGGCCAGCGGCTCGTCCTTGGGCTTGGGGGTGCCGGTGAAGCCGGCCGGGCGCAGGCGGATCGCGGTCGCCGGCCGGAACAGCCAGGCGGCCGCGCCGTCGGGGATCGCGTCGAGCTGGCGCAGCGGCGTCACGTCGTCCAGGATCCAGAAGCCGCGGCCGTGGGTGGCGATCACCAGGTCGTCGCCGTGGACGTCGATGTCGCGGACCGAGGTGACCGGCAGGTCGAGCTGGAGCGAGCGCCAGTGCGAGCCGTCGTCGAAGGAGACGTAGACGCCGCGCTCGGTGCCGGCG
>CAZIIB010000200.1:0-6907 GCA_964539125.1 uncultured Thermoanaerobaculia bacterium
GGCCGCCGTAGGCCAGCGCGCCCCACAGCTCCCAGACCGAGAAGTCGAAGGCGTACGAGTGGAACAGCGTCCAGACGTCGTCCGGTCCCGGCGCGAACCAGGGCTCGGTGGCGTCGAGCAGCTCGCCGACGGTGGCGTGGGGAATCCGCGAGCCCTTCGGCCGGCCGGTGGAGCCCGAGGTGTAGATCACGTACGCCAGATGGTCCGAGTCGAGGGGAGCCCGGCGCTCGTCCCCGCGACTCGGACGGGGCGCCGGGAGCTCCTCGCCCAGGCGGAGGACCCTTACGCCCCGTGACTCGAGCGCGGGCAGCGCACCCTCGAGGTGCGCCTCGACCAAGACCACCGGCGCCCCCGCGTCCTCGACCATGTAGGCCAGCCGGTCGGGCGGCACGTGCGGATCGAGGGGGAGGTAGGCGCCTCCGGCCTTGAGGATGCCCAGGATCGCCAGCACCATCTCCGGCGAGCGCTGCGCGCACAGCCCCACGAGGACCTCCGGACCGACGCCGGCGCACCGCAGGGCCTGCGCCAAGCGATCGGCCTGGCGGTCCGCCGCCCCGTAGGTCAGGACCCGGTCGCCGGCGGCGATGGCCACGGCGTCCGGTTGCGCTCGCGCCCGGGCCTCGAACCGGACGTGGAGCGCGGCCGGCGAGGCGCCCGCCCGCCCGGCGCCGGCGTTCCACTCCAGGGCCTGCTGGCGCTCCGGCGGGGTCAGCCAGCTCAGCTCGCGCAACGGAGCCCCGGGTTCGGCGACCGCCGCCTCCAGGAGGACCCGGAGATGCCCCGCCGCGCGCAGCGCCGTCGTGCGATCGAACAGATCGGCGCTGTACTCGAGCACGCCCCGGATCGAGCCGCCGGCGTCCTGCAGCAGGAGCGAGAGATCGAACTTCGCCGTGCCGGTGTGCAGCTCTTCGAGCTCTCCCCGGGCTCCGCCGCCGAGCTCGCCGGGCTCGACGGCGCCCCCGGTCCGGCTCTCCATGGAGACCACCGTGCGGAAGAAAGGGTTTCCGCCCCCGGCGCCACCGCGCCCCGCCGCGTCCTCGACGACGCTCGCGAACGGCACGTCCTGGTGCTCGAGAGCATCGATCACCGTCCGGCGCACCCGTCCCAGGAGGTCCCGGAACGAGGTGGCGCCGGCGGATTCGGTCCGCAGGGCGAGGGTGTTGGCGAAGTAGCCGATCATCCCGCCCAGCTCCCGCCGCTCGCGCCCCGCCACCACCGAGCCCACCACCAGGTCGGTCTCCCCGGACCAGCGCACCAGGAGCAGATGGAACGCGGCGAGGAAGGCCATGAAGGGAGTCGCCTCGGCGCTCCGCACGAGCGCCCGGAGGCCTTCCACCAGCTCGTCCGCCAGCGGGAGCGGGACGCAGGCTCCCCTCCCGGAGGGCTCCGCGGGCCGCGAGCGGTCGGCGGGCAGGTCGGCGACCGGCGCACCGGCGAGATGCTCCCGCCAGTAGGCGAGAGACGCGTCGTAGGCGCCGCTCCCGGCCCTCTCTCGTTGCCAGGCCGCGAAGTCGCCGTAGCCGACGGGCAGCGCCGGCAGGTCCACCGCGTCCTCGGCCGCGGGCTTCGCCTCGCGCCGCGAGAGCTCCCGGAGCTCCTCGAGGAAGATCCCGATCGACCCGCCGTCGCTGACCAGGTGGTGGACCGAGAGCAGGAGCTCGTGGATCACCGCCCCACCGTCCCGGCCCCTGCCCCGGGCGATCAGCGCCGTGCGCAGGAGGGGACCGCGCACGAGGTCGAACGGGCGCCGCGCGTGCGCCGCGGCCAGGCGCCCAGCCTCCGCGTCGGCGGCGTGGGCGGGCAGGCCGGAAAGGTCGACCCAGGGGAGTCTCGCAACCTCCGACACGGGCAGGAGCCGCTGCACCGGTCCCTCCCCGGTCCCGGAGTCCACCCGGGTGCGGAGGCTCTCATGACGGCGCACGACCCCCCGGAGGCCGCGCGCCAGGGCGCAGCCGTCGAAACGGCCCCGGAGGCGCAGTACGGCGGCGAGGTTGTAGGCGGGGGACGCCGGATCGAGGGAGTGAAGGAACCAGAGCCGTTCCTGATCCGGCGCCAGGGGCGCCGGCCCGGCCTCCGGCGGGCGACGGGGGATGGCGTCTTCGGCTCGCGATCCCTCCGGACCGCGCTCCTTCAAACGCCGAATCAGTCGGTCGAGCTGCTCGCGCGAGAGGGTGTTGGTGGGGGTGGCGGTCTCGGTCATCGAACCTCGGCGGCAGGGCCCCGGCCTCTCCCACCGGGTAAACCACCGCTCGGCCGGCCGGAGAGCCGGCCGAGACCGCGTGGGGTCCGGCGGAGTGGACGTCGAGGTCGGGCCGCGTCGGCGACGACCCGGATCACCTGCTCAAAGCTAGAGTGCAGGAAGCTGCGAAAGAGTGACCGCCGGAACGGCTCGGCGGCGAAGAGCCCGGCCGCTCAGCCGGACTCGCCGAGGATCTCCGCCACCACGTCCTCCCCGGCTTCGGCCATCAGCGCCTCGGCGATGGCCACCGCCAGACCGTTGATCGTGGGATCGGAGAACAGGCGATGGACCGGCAAGTCGACGCCGAAGGTCTCGCGCACCCGCAGCAGCACCTGGGTCGCCTTGAGAGAGTGCCCACCGAGCTCGAAGAAGCTGTCCTGGATGCCCACGCGCTCGACCCCGAGAACGTCCGACCAGATCTCGGCGAGGATCTGCTCCACCGCGGTCTCGGGCGCCACGTACTCGCGCGCCAGCGCCGGGCGGTCGCCGCCGGGTGCCGGCAGGGCCTTGCGATCGACCTTGCCGTTCGGGGTGAGGGGGAGCGCCTCGAGCTCCAGGAAGAGCTCCGGCACCATGTAGCCCGGGAGGCGCCGTCCCAGCGCGGAGCGCAGCTCCCCCACCGCCGGCGCCCCGCCCGCCGCCACCAGGTAGGCGACCAGCCGCGGGCCGGCGCCGTCGTCGCGCACCACCGCCACGGCCTCGTCGACGGCGGGATGCGCCTGGAGGGCGGTCTCGATCTCTCCCAGCTCGATCCGGAAGCCCCGCAGCTTGACCTGGTGGTCGAGGCGCCCCAGGAACTCGAGCCGCCCGTCGCGAAGATGGCGAACCCGGTCCCCGGTCCGGTAGAGGCGGCCTCCGGCGCCGGCGGCGTCGGCGGCGAACGGATCGGGGACGAAGCGCTCGGCCGTGAGACCGGGGCGGGCGAGGTAGCCGCGGGCCACGCCCGCGCCGGCGAGCATCAGCTCCCCCGGCACGCCGGGGGGCACCGGCCGCAGGTCGCGATCGACCACGTAGCTCCGGCTGCCCGGGAGCACCCGCCCGATGGTCGGCTCGCGCGCCTCGTCCCGCGGGCAGGAGGCGATGGTCGAGTAGGTCGTGTCCTCCGACGGGCCGTAGAGGTTGAGCACCCGCTCCACCGGCCCGGCGGCGTAGACCGCGTCCACCAGCCGCTTGCGCAGGGGCTCGCCGGCGAGGTTGACGGTGGCGACCGACGGGGGGAGCGCTCCGGCCTGGCAGAGCTCGGCGATCGCCGACGGCACCGTGTTGATCAGGGTCACCTCGCCGGCCGCGGGCAGCGAGCCGAGGGCCAGGGCGTTGTCCGCCAGGATCGCCCGGCCGCCCCGCACCAGCGGCGCGAAGATCTCGAACACCGACAGGTCGAAGCAGACCGAGGTCGACGCCAGGACGCCGGAGAGCTCGCGCTCGGAGAACTCCCCCACCGCCCAGGCGAGCATCGCCGAGGCGTTGCGGTGGGTGATCGCCACCCCCTTCGGCCGGCCGGTGGAGCCGGAGGTGTAGATCAGGTAGGCGAGGTGATCGGGGGTGGTCCGGGCGGCGCGCGGTGGCCTCTCGGGCGAGTCGCCCTCGGTCGGCGCCGCCACGTCCAGGACGCGCACTCCCTGGGTGGCGAGCGCTCCGGGAAGCCGGCCCGCCGGCGCTCCGCCGGTGACGATCGCCGGCATCCGGCTGTCCTCGATCATCAGCTCGACCCGCTCGGCCGGGTACGCGGGGTCCATGGGCACGTAGGCTCCGCCCGCGCGTAGCACCGCGAGGATCGCCACCACCAGGTCCTCGGAGCGGTCGAGGAAGACCCCCACCGGCACGTCGGGGCCGACGCCCACCGCCGCCAGGCGCGCCGCGAGCGTCGCCGAGCGGTGATCGAGCTCGCCGTAGCTGAGCCGCGTCTCGCCCACCACCAAGGCCTCGGCCCCGGGCGTGGCGGCCGCCTGGGAGGCGAAGAGCTCGTGGAGCAGCGCGCCTTCCGGGGCGGGCGCCCCCGGTCGGCCCTCCCCCACCGCCCACTCCTCGAGAAGGAGCCGGCGCTCGCCCTCCGGAAGCAGCGGCAGCTCGGAGACCGGCCTCTCGGGGTCTTCGACGGCCCCTTCCAGCAGGACGGCCAGGCGACCGAGCAGGGCGCGGGCGGTCTCGGGGTCGAAGAGGTCGCTGTCGTACTCCAGCGACCCCACCAGCTCCCGGTCCTCTTCGGTGACGAAGAGGGTGAGGTCGAACTGTGCGCCCCGTTGCGGAAAGGGGATCGACTCCAGGCGCAGGGCGCCGAGCTCGAGGGGCGCCCCGCTGCGGCCGAGGGCGAAGGCCGGCAGCCCGCGCATCCCCGGAATGGGGCTCTTCTGGAGCACCAGCATGACCTGGAAGAGCGGCTGGCGGCTCGGATCGCGCTCGGTCTGCAACCGCTCGGCGAGGAGCGGGAACGGGTACCCCTGGTGCTCGAGGGCGCCGGCCGCCTCGTCGCGCACCCGTTCGACCAGCTCGGCGAAGCTCGGGTCGTCCCCGAGGTCCGCCCGGATCGCCACCGGGTTGACGAAGTACCCGACGACACCGGCCAGCGCCGAAGCCGAGCCCGCTCGGCTCGCGACCCGCCCCGACGTGGGCGAGCCGACCAGAAACTCCGCCTGCCCGGTGTGCCGGTGGAGGAGCGCCTGGAACGCGGCCACCAGCACCGTGAAGCGGTTCGTGCCGTGGGCCCGGCCCAGGGCCCCGAGCGTCCGCCGGAGGCCGGCGCCCAGCGGCCGGGACTCGATCGCTCCCCGGAAGCCCTGGACCGGCGCCCGCGGCCGGTCGGTCGCGAGATCGAGGGGGGGCGGGCCGTCCTCCAGGCGCTCGCTCCAGAAGCGCCACTCGGCCTCGCCCTCGGGCCCCGCGAGGCGCCGCGCCTGCTCCTCGACCCAGTCGTCGTACGGCGGGGGCGTCGGGCCCAGGGCCGCCCGAGGGTCCCCGCCCTCGACCCCGGCGGTGTAGGCGATGCCCAGCTCGCGGATCAGGACCGCCAGCGACCAGAGGTCGCCCACCAGGTGGTGCAGGGAGACGAGCAACGCGGCCTCCCCTTCCCCCCGCTCGATCACGCTCACCCGGAAGAGCGGTCCGGTCTCGAGGTCGAACGGACGGAAGGCGAGGTCGCTCACCCGCTCCGGCACCTCCTCCTCCCTCCAGCCGGAGGCGTCGACCGACTCGAGGAAGGCGGGGTTCGCGGACGGTCGCACCCGCCGCACGGGGCCCTGGGCGCCCTGGACGAAGACCGTACGCAGGGCGGCGTGGCGCTCGACCAGGAGCTCGAAGGCCCGGCGCAGCGCGCCGAGGTCGTACGGCGGCACGATCCGGCCGGCTCCTGCGATGGTGTAGGCGGCGCCCGCCGGCGCCGTCCGGTGCAGGAACCAGAGGGCCCGCTGGCCGTGGGACAGGGGCCGGTCCTCGCCCCGGGCGGCCTGCGCCTCCGGGGCGGCGCGTTCGAGCTCCGCGTTCATCGTCTTCACCTCTCCCTTCATCGACCGCTCAACGTTCGATCTTCGAGATCACGGCGGCGAGCTCCGCCGCGTCGAGGTCCGCCTCGGGGAAATCCTCGGGGGCGGTCACCCGCCCCTCGAGCTCCCGTGCGCCCTCCACCAGCTCTCCCAGCACGGCACAGGTGGCGTGGGCCAGGGCTTCGACCTCCCGCCGATCGACGGCCCGGTCGTCGAAGGCCCACTCGAGGCGCAGGCGCCCCTCTTCGATACGGACCCGGACCTCGGCCGCCCGGCCGCCGGCGGGCCGGGGGCCGCGCCGCACCGGCGGCCCCGCAAGCTCCGGGTCGCCCGCCTCGACCACGCCGATCCACGGCGGATCGAGCCGCGCCAGGCGTTCCGCCGCCTGGGCGTCATCACAGAGGTGCTCGAGAAGACCGAAGGAGAGACCGCCCGAGGGAGCTCCCCGGCGCATCGCCTTGATCCGGCGGACCTCGCCGACCAGGCCTTCGCCCTCGTCCTCGCCTCGCTCGAAGCGCAGGGGAAAACCACAAACGAAGCAGCCGAGCGCCCGCTCCAGCTCGAGGCTCGAGGCCATCGGCCGGCCGTCGGTCTCGATCCACAGGCGGGCCGCCGGCGCGTCCGAACGGCGCCGCACGGCCTCGGCGACGGCGGCCAGGGCGAGCTCGCCGGCGGTCGCCCGGAAGGCCGGAGCCGCCTCGGCCACCAGCGCGCCGCCGATCTCCGGATCGGGATCGCCGGCGAACGGGCTTGCGGCGCCGTCGCCCTTGCGCCCGGCGGCCGGCGCCTCCGCGGCGGGGCCGCCGAGGATCTCCAGCCAGCGGTCGAGGTCCTCCGCGGCCGTCTCGGCGACCTCCTCCAGGCTCTCGAGCCAGGCGGGGAAGCCCGCCCCGACCCCCGCCGGAAGCTCGGGCGCGCCGCCCGCGGCGAGCCGGCCGTAGGCGGTCTCGAGCTCTTCCGCGAGGACCCGGAGCGCCGTCTCGTCGAGGGCCCGGAGGTCGGCCACCAGGACCACGCGCTCGCCGCCCTCGCCGCCCGGGAGCCGGCGGGCCGCCAGCGGCACCCCGCGGGTGGCGTCGACCTCCGGCGCCGGCTCCTCCCGCAGACGCTGGAAGAGCGCCTCGTCCTCCGCGGGCCAGTCGCCCTCGAGGCGGGCGACAGGCGGCGGAGCGGGCCCCTCCGCGTCGAGGGC
>CAZIIB010000201.1:0-6892 GCA_964539125.1 uncultured Thermoanaerobaculia bacterium
CGCCAAGCCTCGGAACCGCCGGCGGCATCACTCGCTCTTCACCCACCGGAACGACTCCCGTCGCGGGGTTCCCTCAGCTACCGATCCGCTCGATTCCCGGAAGGCCGTCGAAGCCGGCATCGAAGGTCATGATGCGCCGGACTCCGTGGTGCTCCATGACCGCGGCGTGGACGGCGTCCCGGGCGCTGAGGCCGGAGTGGCCAGCGAGCAGGTCGCGGGCGCGGTGGACCGCGCCGTCGTCGACCGGCAGCACCTCGTCGACCACGCGGTCGAGGAGGTCGAAGGCGGGGCCGATGGCGTCGCGCCGCCCGATGGCCGTGTAGCGGTGGAGGATCTCCTGGTAGACCTCGGCGTCGGTGACCAGCCGATCGCGCCGCATGACAGCCCGCTCGAGGGCGCGGCGCGCCGCTGCCTTGAGCGGGTGCTCGCGGCCGACCAGGTACATCGGGATGTTGGAGTCCAGGAGGATCAACTCTCCGGCTCCGCCACCATCTCGCCCGGGCCGGCGCCTTCGCTGGAGTATCCCCGTTCGATCTCTGAGAGCATCTGGGCGAGGTCGGGTGCCGGGAAGTCGTAGCGGGCCGCGTGACGGATGGCGTCGAGCTTGTCCTCGGCCCTCCGCTCCGGCTCGCGCCGGCGCGCTTCACGCAGGGCCTGACGCACCCACTCGGCCACGGTCAGGTGGTGCTCCAGGGCGGTGCGGCGGATCTCGGCGAGCTCGGCTTCGTCCAGGAGGACTTGGAGTCGCTTACTCATGCCATGAGTCTAGTCGACTCATCCGGGAGCTGCAAGGGTGGAACCTCGGGTGTGGCGGCGAGGCGTCCGCCGCGTCGGGGTAGAGGCGGTATCCTGAGCGCGATGACGACCACCCGCAAGCTCGGAGCGTCCGGCCCTTCGGTCTCGTCCCTGGGCCTCGGCTGCATGGGGATGTCCGCCCTCTACGGCCCGGCCGACGAGGCCGAGGGCATCGCCACCATCCACGCCGCGCTCGACGCCGGGATCACCCTGCTCGACACCGGCGACTACTACGGCATGGGGCACAACGAGATGCTGATCCGCCGGGCGCTTGGCGACCGGCCACGGGACTCCGTGGTCCTGAGCGTCAAGTTCGGGGCGCTCCGCGACGCGGGCGGCCAATGGCTCGGGATCGACGGCCGGCCGGCGGCGGTCAAGACCTTCTGCGCGTACTCGCTCCGCCGCCTGGGGACCGACTACATCGACGTCTACCGGCTCGGGCGGGTCGACCCGGCGGTGCCCATCGAGGAGACGGTGGGGGCCATCGCCGAGCTCGTCGAGGCCGGCCACGTGCGCCACGTCGGGCTGTCGGAGGCGGGCGCCGAGACGGTGCGCCGGGCCCACGCCGTCCACCCGGTGGCCGACCTCCAGATCGAGTACTCGCTGCTGTCGCGCGGCATCGAGGCCGAGATCCTACCCACCTGCCGGGAGCTGGGGGTCGCGGTGACCGCCTCCGGCGTCCTCTCCCGCGGCCTCCGGAGCGGCCATTGGTCGACGGAGCGGGCGCCGGGCCCGGGCGACTTCCGCGCTCACTCCCCCCGCTTCCGCCCCGAGAACCTGGAGCGGAACCTCGCCCTGGTCGAGGCCCTCCGGGGGGTGGCGGAGGCGAAGGGCGCCACCGTGGCCCAGCTCGCCGTCGCCTGGGTGCTCTCGCGCGGCGACGACATCGTGCCCCTGGTGGGAGCGCGCCGCCGCGACCAGCTCGCCGAGGCCCTGGGCGCCCTCGACCTCGAGCTCGAGCCCGCCGACCTCGATCGGATCGAGGCCGCCGTGCCGGAGGGCGCCGCCGCCGGAGACCGCTACCCCCGGGCGCAGATGGCCGTCCTCGACAGCGAGCGGTAGAGCTCTCCGCGCTGTTTCCAGGGTCGTGTGCTCCCTGTCCGGTATGATCAGCGGGCAAGGAGCAAGCCGCCGAGCCATGGCCGTTCTCGAGAAGACTCACACTCGCCGCTTCACCGCCGACGAGGTATTGCGCATGGTGCGAGGAGGGGTCCTCTCGGAAGATGAGCCCCTCGAGCTGCTGGAAGGGGAGCTGGTCGTCGTGAGCCCACAAGGACCCGAGCATTCGAGCGTGGCCGAAGTGATCCGCCGGGCCCTGGAGGAAGCCTGGGGTCCGGCCGTCCACACACGCTGCCATTCCCCGATCGCCGCGGATCCCCACAACCTGCCGGAACCGGACGTGGCGGTGGTCCGCGGCGCCCCGCGCGACTACCTCGGCCGGTACCCGACCGGTGGCGACGTCCTCCTGGTGGTCGAGGTCTCTCGTACCACCCAGGCCACGGACCGCGCCAAGGCGGCCATCTATGCCCGCTCCGGCGTGCCCGTCTACTGGCTCGTCGATCTGGCGGCCCGCCGCGCGGAGGTGCGTTCGGAGCCCCTTCCGGATGGACGCTACGCCCGCCTCGAGACCTGCCAGGAAGACGACCGGCTCCAGCTCCCGGGCACCGAAGCCACTCTCGGCGTCCGCGACGTCCTGCCTTGACTCACCTACCGGGCCGGCCGCGCCAGAGGTCGGCATGGCCGACGGCATCACTCGCTCGTCACCAACCGGAACGAGCCCTTTCGCGGGATTCCCTCAGTTGGCGGGCAACGCCCGCACCGCCTCCTCGGCAGTGCGGGCGAGTCTAGACCCTGCTCAGGTGGCCGGATTGGTTCCGCCCAGAGCCTTGCGGATGACGCCCAGCGTCGCCTCGTCCAGGACACCGTGCTCGGTGGCCTGGTCGATCAGCCGGCGCTCGAGCTGGCGCCCCGGATCGTCCAGAAAGCGCTTGCCGCCGTTGCGGGCCTCGATCGTGCCGCCGTAGAGCATGAGCACCGCTGGCACGCCCTCCACGCCGGCGGGGTTCTCGATCAGCACGCCGTTGTACCCGAGAATCGAGGGCACCACCGTCTGGCGGTCGAACCCTTCCTTCGCTGGGGCGGACTGGAGCGCGTCGCGCAGCTCGGCGATCGCCGCCGGGTCGTCGATCGTGAAGCTCGGGTCCGGCCGGCCGGAGTAGACCATGACGGTCACGACCAGGCCGGAGGAGGGCTCGGCCGCCTCGGCCGGCGGCCCGGCGCTCACGCAGGCCAGGAGGAGGAGAACCATCGCGACCGGGACGAGGCGGGCCAGGGCCGCAAGGGTGCAGGGGCCCACCCGCGGGGCTCGATACGTTCCGAGGTCACTGGATCTTTTCATGGCCGCTGCCCTCCGTGCTGCTCGAGCATGAGCAGTAGTATCCGCAGAAATCCGTGTAGGCGCCCCGGTTGGCGGTCTCCGGACTGGAGATCAGGTTACCGGAGTTGTCCCGGTTCGTGGCCTGCGTCCTGCCGGGTTTGTGGCTCCACATGCCGTTCTGGTCCAGCCGGTACCAGTGGTAGTCCCAGCCCGGCGCCACGACCATCGCGATCTTGCACTTCTTGTCGGGGCACGTGCCCGAGGCGGGCGCGCGCTCGATCCCGTCGGCCACCGCCGCGGCGTCGACCGCGGTGCAGGTCAGGGCGGTCCACTGAGCTCCGGCGGCCTTGCCGGGTTGCGCGAACGTGTCGGTGCGCTTGTTGTTGCTGTAGTTGTAGCAATTGTTGTGCAGTTGCACCTGGCCGCCGTCGTTCCAGAAGCTCGGCGTGAACGTGGGCAGGCTGCAGCAGGCCCCCACCAGGAGCACCAGCAGGATGGCACCTCCGAAGAGGCTCCAGCGGTTTCCACTCATCACTCCGCCTCCTTTCTTCATAACCTGAACGAAGGCCGCAGCCGCCTTTCCTCACCCCCGCGATCCAGCGTCCGAGCCGGCGGTTGGTGCCGCCCAGGTTGTGGAGCAGCGCCGGGTGGCCGCGCGCCGCTCGCCTCCGCGAAGGCGATCGGCTGTGCCTGGGGCGGCGCGCTCTACCCGCCGACCCGCTCGATGCCGGGGAGGCCGTCGAAGCCGTGGTCGAAGGTCAGGATGCGCGGGATGCCGTGGTGCTCCATGACCGCCGCATGGAGGGCGTCCCGGGCGCTGAGGCCCGAATGGCTCGCGAGGAGGTCGCGGGCGCGGCGCGCCACCTCCTTGAGCGGATGCTCGCGGCCGATGACGTACATCGGGACGTTGGAGTCCAGGAGGATCAAGGCTCCGGCTCCGCCACCCCGTCGGCGAGGCCGGCACCCTCGACGGCGTATCCCCTCTCGATCTCCGCGAGCATCTGGTCGAGGTCGGGAGCGGGGAAGTCGTGACGCGCCGCGTGGCGGATGGCGTCGAGCTTCTCCTCGGCGCGTTTCTCCGGCTCGCGCCGGCGCGCCTCGCGCAGGGCTTGGCGCACCCATTCGGCCACGGTCATGTGGTGCTCCCTGGCGCTCTGCCGGATCTCGGCGAGCTCGGCCTCGTCGAAGAGGACCTGAAGCCGCTTACTCATGGCATGAGTCCAATCGACTCATCCATAACGTGCAAGGTCAGAGCGTCCTCGCTCCGGCCGGACCACCGGACGCAGTATCCGCGCCCGATGAGATACACCCACAAGCTGGGAACGATCGGCCCCGGCGACCTCCGGGCTCACTCCCCCCGCTTCCGGTCCGAGAGCCTGGAGCGGAACCTGGCGCTGGTGGCGGCGGGCGAGCTCCGAGGTGGCGCCCAGGCAGTGGCGTGCTATGTTCGGAGGGCACTCGGCAGAATCACATGGTCCATCGCGAGACGATTCCACTCTGGGGAGGACGGGCCCATGGCGCGACGTGGCGGATTTCGGACGCAAGCTCCAAAGCAGATCACCCTGATCATCGCGATCGTCCTGTGGGCGATCGGACTGCTCGCCGGTCTCGGCGTGCTGCCGCTGCCGAACAACCTCGGCTTCTGGGCCCTGGTGGTCGCCGGGTTGCTGGTGATCCTCGGCGCCCTGGTCGACGGCCTCTGAGCCGCTGACCCGCCGGGTGGCCTCTACCGGCGCTCCTCGCCTTCCTCTTCGACCGCGCCGACCTCCTCGCGGATGTCGGCCACCAGCCGCTGTGCGCGCCCGACCCGGCCGGGGCGGCGGCCCGGCAGAGGCCGGTCTTGCCAAGAGGGCCACGCGCCGCACCCTTCGCCACTCGTTCGCCACCCACCTTCTGGAGAGCGCCGACCTTCGCACCGTCCAGGGCCTCCTCGGCCACCGAAGCGAGCGGGCCACCATGACATTGCCCCGCGCCGCCCGCAGCCTGGTCACGGGGCTTTGACCTGCGAGGGACGAGAGGATAAGCTCCTACTCCAGCGAAGCATACGCCGAGAACCCAAAAGGTGAAGAGAGCTGCGACTAGACTGCCTCAATCGCAAGAGTGGCGTAACTGAGTCGCGACCTACACGATGGTCATGGGGCGTGAAGCGCCTTCGAGCTGCCGATGACCTCTGCGAGGTCGTCGGTCGTGGCGCCCATCGCAAGGAATGAACGAATCAGCAGGTCCAGAGACACCGAGTCCGCTGCGGCTTCGAGTTTCGCGACGCGGCTCTGGCTCGAACCCATCAGCTTGGCGAGTTGGGTTTGGGTGATGTTCTTGTCCTTGCGGAGGAGCTTGACGGCGTCGGCGAGCTTGAGCCTGAGCTCGACCATGGCCGCTTCATCGGGCGTCAGCTCGAGGAACTCCTCGGCTGATCCGACTCTCCAGCCCTTGGCTTCGAGACGTCTTTTCCGTTCGGGCTTCATCAGGTCGTCTTCTCGAGATTCTGGTCGTAGTGAGCGAGGCGTCGTTTGCAGGCGTCGAGGACTTCCTTCGGCGTCTTCACCTCGCCGTGCAGCCAGACAAGTGGCTTGTCACCCTGGCTCACGGCCGCACGATACCAGATTCGACATATTCGCCGCGAGACTTTGCCGGCACCTGCTCCTGTGCCAGCGTACTCACCGGATCAACGAGGTAGCTTGCATGGGTACTGGGAGAGCCCCATGACCCTCGCTTGCACCGGGCGGCTGGCTCCGCCGGTGAAGCGTAAAGCCGTTCGGCCGCAGAAAGCACACTCTCCCTCACCACCACCGCTCCTCGGAGGTTCTATGAAGCGAGTCACTGGCATTGGCGGCATCTTCTTCCAAGCCAAAGACGCTCCGGCACTACAGGCTTGGTACAAGCGGCACCTCGGAATCGATGTCCAAGAATGGGGTGGTACGGCGTTCACCTGGACCGACGGTGAAGGTAAGCCGATTGCCGGAACAACCATCTGGTCGATTGGTTCGGCAGAAGGTGACCACTTCGCGCCCAGCGCCGCAACTTTCATGGTCAATTACCGGGTGGAGGATCTCCACGCCCTGGTCGAGGTCTTACGCGAAGAGGGCTGCAACGTTCTCGAGAAGATCGAGGATTCCGAGTACGGCAAGTTTGCCTGGGTCATGGATCCAGAAGGAAACAAGGTAGAGCTCTGGCAACCGCCTGCCGGCCAATGACCGGGGCGGATGGGGTGCGGATGGGGAGCCGGGTACTCGTTGGGCGACGCGGCTCTGGCTCGAGCCCAAGAGCTTGGCGAGCCGGGTCGGCCTCGTAGGCTTGTCCTCGCGAAGAGACGACCCTGCACTCGGCAGCTCGAGCCTTGGTATTCCGGCGCAGAAATACGGTTGCGCACCGAGGTGCTCAGGTGCGCTTCGCCTCGAGCTCGGCCCAGCGGGCGTAGAGGCGCTCGACCTCGAGCCGGGCGGCGTCGAGCGCCGAGTAGCGGTGGTGAAGCTCGGCGGCGTCGGTGGCGATCGCCGGGTCGGTGGCCGCCGCCTGCGCTTCCTCTAGAGCTTCTTCGGCGACGAGAATCGTCGCCTCCATGGTGTCCCACTCCTTCTGCTCGCGGTAGGTGAGCCGCTTGGTCGCGCGCTGGGTGGCCGCCGTCGCCGGCGCCGGGTCCGAGCGCGGCGCGGTGGCGGGTGCCCGAGCCGCGGTGCGGGACCTGAGCTCGGCTTCCCATTGCGCCGTGTCGGCGTAGAG
>CAZIIB010000202.1:0-6889 GCA_964539125.1 uncultured Thermoanaerobaculia bacterium
GGAGGTCGGGGCGGACGTCGTCTCCTTCGGCGGCACCAAGAACGGCCTGCTGGCCGCCGAAGCGGTCCTCTTCCTCACGCCCGCCGCGGCCCACGACGCCCCCCGGGTGCAGAAGCAGGGCATGCAGCTCGCCTCCAAGATGCGCTTCCTCGCGGCCCAATTCGAAGCGCTCCTGGAGGGCGACCTCTGGCTGCGCAACGCCCGCAACGCCAACGAGATGGCCGCCCTCCTCGCCGAGCGCCTCGCCGCCGTGGACGGCCTCGAGCTGGCGGTGCCGGTGGAGACCAACGCCGTCTTCGTCAGCGTCGACCCCGAGCGCCTCCCGGCCTTCCGCCGAGCCACCGGCCTCGAAGTCTGGGACCCTCCGCGCTCCATCGTCCGCACCATGACCGCCTTCGACACGACGGAGGAGGAGGTCGACGCCTTCGCCGAGCTCGTAGCGCAGGCCCTCGCCGCGGGCTGACGGACCGCCGCGACGCCCCCTACCGCACCAGCACGCCCCGGTCGACCCGGGTGAGGAGCTCGCAGCCGTCCTCGGTCACCAGGACGGTGTCGGAGAGGAACGAGTCGCCTTCGCCGGTGCGCAGAAGCCAGGACATGAGGTGGAAGACCATGCCGGCCTGGAGCACCAGGCTGGAGCCCTCGCGCAGCCCCCGGGGGGTGCCGCTTCCGGACCAGCTCGGCGGGAAGCCGATCCCCACCGAGTAGCCGCAGTGGTGGCGCCGGTAGGCCGAGAGGCCGGCGGCGTCGATCCGCTCCTGCCAGGCGCGGTACACGTCCTCGGCGCGCACGCCGGGGCCGATCGTTTCGGCGGCCCGCTCGATCGCCTCGCGGCAGACCTCGTCGGTGGTGCGGGCGGTCTCTGGAGCGCCCCCGATGAAGACCAGGCGGCCCATGGGAGCGTGGTAACGGCGCACGCACCCCGCCATCTCGAGGAACAGGAGGTCCCCCTCGCGGAGGGTCGCCGCCTCCCACGTGCCATGCTCGTGCTCGATCGTGCGGGTCGAGCGCACCAGGGGGACGAAGCCCGGGTAGGTGCCGCCGCGGCGGAACATGGCGTCGTAGGCTGCGGCGATCACGTCGTGCTCGGCCACGCCGGGGCCCGCGTTGGCGATGGAGGCGAGCATCATCGACTCCGACACCCGGGCCGCCTGGCGCGTGCACTGCTGCTCGAGGGGCGACTGGATCAGCCGGCAGTCGTCCACCAGCCCGGAGCAGTCGACCCACTCGGCTTTCGGCAGATCGGCGACCACCTTCTCGGCGATGGCGTAGGGCAGGAAGGTGCTGCGCTTCTCGATCCCCAGGCGCCCCCCGCCCGCGCGATCCGCCCCGACCTGCCCCAGGGCCTCGAGGGTCGCCCCGACCGGCGGCTCGACCCCGACGCTCGCCGGACCGCGGACCGAGACGCCCAGGCTGCTCTCCCAGGGGCGCAGGCCCGCCACCTCGCCCGCGGAGTCGCGGGTCGCCATCACCAGGTCCTCTTCGAGGTCGGAGGGCTGGGGTAGCGGCCGGACGCCGTCCGAGTAGCCCACGTGGCCGAGCGAGGGAACCTGGTCGCGCACGATGGCGCGCTCCATGGCGCGGGTGACGAGCACCGGCGTGCCCTCGAGGGGCAGGACCAGCGCCTGGTAGGCGAAGTAGCCCTGGTGGTGGAGGCCGGTCAGGTAGTAGATGTTCTCGGGCGCCGAGATCAGGCAGGCGTCGAGGCCGCGCTCGTCCATCTCCGCGCGGACGCGCTCGATGCGCCCGGCGAACTCCTCCGGCGGGAAGAACCCGGTCGGAGCGCTGGGGTCGGGAGGGGGCACGGCGGAACTCCCCGAGGGTAACACGCGGATGCCTCGGGGAGTCGCCGGAATCTGGTCCCCGTGCCAGCCCGAGCCGTCGCACCACCTTTCAGCTTCTTCGTGGAATTTGTCCGGAAACCACTGGTGATATGGTGTTTAGCGGTATCATGACGCAAGGTCCAGCGCGGCGAGCTAGATGACGATCGAGCCAGGCACCACGCTGTTGCACTACCGGGTCCTTCGGCGTCTGGGCGCCGGTGGTGCCGGGGAGGTGTTCGAGGCCGAGGACTCCCGGCTCGGCCGCCGCGTGGCGGTCAAGCTCGTTCAGCCCGAGCTGGCGAGCGACCCGGACGCCATCGAGCGCCTCCGCCGCGAGGCTCGGGCGCTGGCGTCGCTCGCGCACCCCGGGATCGTCACGATTTACGCCATCGAAGAGGTCGAGGGCCGGGTCTTCCTGGTCATGGAGCGGGTCGAGGGCTCGACCCTCGCCGAGCGCCTCAGGCGGCGGGAGCTCTCGGCCGAAGAGCTCCTCGAGCTCGCGCTCCACCTCACGGAGGCGATGGCCGCGGCCCACGGGCGCGGTGTGGTGCACCGGGATCTCAAGCCGGGCAACGTCATGGTGGGCCTGGACGGCCGCCTGAAAGTGCTCGACTTCGGGCTCGCGCGCCTCGTGGAGCCCTTGGACTCGCAGGTCCCGACGGCTCTCGGCTCGCAACTGACCCAGGCCGGCGCGACCCTGGGGACCTGGCACTACATGTCCCCGGAGCAGATCCGGGGCGAGGAGGCCGACACCCGCTCCGACGTCTTCGCCCTCGGCGTCATGCTCTATGAGGCGGGGGCCGGCCACCGGCCCTTCCCGGGGCCCACGGCCGCCGACGTGGCCGACGCCATCCTGCGTCACGAGCCCGCCCCCCTCAGCCAGCTCCGGCCGGATCTGCCCAACAGCTTCACCGACCTCGTCCAGTGGTGCCTGGAGAAGGACGCGGACGCACGGCCCTCCGACGCCCGGGCGGTGCACGATGCCCTGGCCGGCCTGCTGCGGGCGGGAGAGAGGGACGCCCAGGCCCCCGCGACGCGCGTCGGCCCCGGAGCCGGCGTGGAGAGCCTGCCCCCGCAGCCGCCCCCGCGGTCTCGGCGCCGCATTCGCCTCGCGGCGGTCTCCGTCGTCGCCTTGGCGGTGGTGGCCGTCGCGGCCTACTACGGGCTCCGCTCCCCGCCCCCCATCCCCACCGCGGTCGCCGTCCTCCCCTTCGCGAACCTCACGGGAACCCCGGATCTCGATCACCTCGCACGGGGCATACCGGCCGGGCTCATCAGCCGGCTGGGCCAGGTCTCCGGCCTCGAGGTCCTGGGCCGATCGGAGAGCTGGGGTGCGGCGGAGAAGAGCGGGTCCGCGGAGCAGCTCGCGAGCCGGCTGGGCGTCGCCAGCCTCGTCGAGGGCGAGCTCCACGGCGGAGAGAGCGACCTGCGCGTCGACGTCAAGCTCACCGACGGTTCGACCGGCCTGGTGGTCTGGTCTCAAGGCTTCACGGGCACGGAGAAGGCGCTCTTCGATCTCCAGCGCAAGATCGCGACGAGCGTGGTCCGGGTGCTCGCCGTGCCGCTCTCCCGGGCCGAGCGCCGGCGCATGGCGCGGAACCCGACGAGCTCGCTCGCGGCCTACGCCTTGGACTTGCGGGCCGAGCAGTCCCTCGCCCGGGCCACCGACCCTCAGGGCGTGGAGCTCGCCTCCGCCCAGTTCCGGGAGGCCCTGCGCCGCGACCCCTCCTTCGCCCTGGCCCACGCGGGCCTCGCCGAGGCGCTGGTCCGCCTGCATGAGGGTCGGCCCGACGTCGAGCTCCTCGCGGAGGCCGACCGGCACGCCCACCGGGCCCTCGAGCTCGACCCGGGCCTGGGCCTCTCCCACGTCGCCCTCGCCCGCGTGGCGCGAGCCCAGGGGCATCCCGAGAGCGCCATCGAGGAGCTCCGCAAGGTCATCCCCTCGCTCACTCAGCCCGACGAGGCCTATCGGGAGCTGGCGGCCGCGTACGGGCAGATGGGCGACCTGAAGCAGAAGGAGGACTCCCTGCGCCTGGCCATCTCGAGCGCCGAGGACTACTGGCTGAACTGGGAGAAGCTCGGGGCGTTTCTCCTCCGCCAGGGCCGCTACGACGAGGCCCGCAGCGCCCTCGAGCGGAGCGCGGCGCTCGCCCCCGAGGGCGTCAAGTGGCCGGAGCTCAACCTCGCCGTCCTCGAGCTCTTCCAGACCCACTGGCGGGCGGCCGTCGAGGCGTTCGAGAAGGTCGGAGGGCCGACCAACGATCCTCTGCTGGCGGCCAACATGGCGACGGCCTACTTCTACCTCGGGCGCATGAAGGAGGCCGAGGCGCTCTACCGGCGGGCGGCTCGCCTGGACCCCGAGGACTTCAAGATCCAGCGAAACCTGGGCGACGTGCTGCAGCGCGAGGGCAAGCACGCCGCCGCGCTGTCGGCCTACCACGAGGCTCAGCATCTCGTCGAGCAGCGCCTCGAGCAGACCCCGGGGGACGCCGAGCTGCGCGTCTGGAAGGCGGTCTACGCGGCGAAGGCACACCGCTGCCCCGAGGCCCTGGAGACCGCGGAGGCCCTCGAGTCGGAGCTCACGCCGGCGGGCGAGGACGCCCGCGCCCTCGCCCAGGCCTACGCCCTGTGCGGCGCGGCGGACCGGGCGCTGGGCGCCCTCGAGGCCGCCATCGAGAGCGGCATCCCGCCGGAGAGCATCCGCCAGGACGACGAGTTCGAGAGCCTCCGGAAGGACGCACGCTTCCAGCGGCTCGTAGGCGCCGCCGGGCCGAGTCCTACGGCCAGATGATGATCTGCGGGTCCGTCTCGCAGGCCGGCTCGGATGCCGGCTTGCCGCCGGCGCACTCGTAGACGCTCACCTTGTAGGTCCACGTCCCCGTGCCGCTGGGCTTGCCCGAACGATAGGCCTTGTCCCCCGAGCAGGGGATGACGACCCGATGCGCGGGGAGCACGTCGTCGCCGTCCTTGTACTGGATCACCCATTGGTGGGCGTCGTCGGGGTTCCGCACGACCCACTGCACCCGCCAAGGCGGCGCGCTGAGCCAGATGTGGGTGGGGTCGTCGAGCACGCTCAGGCAATCCGGTGGCTCGCGGTCCGGGTAGTAGGTCAAGAACACGTCGCGAGACTCCGGCACCTTCGCCGGGACGAGGCCCCCGGCCTGGGGCGGTAGCTCGACGGCGGGTCCCTCCTCGGCGGGCGGCGGCGTCTGGGCGCGAAGAGCTCCCACCATCATCAGGCTCGCACCCAGGATCATCCCGAGCACCATTTTGCGACTCGTCATGGCCACACCTCCTTTTCGGCGTGCACGATTCTCTGGGGCGAACGACCTCGGCGCGGACGCCCGCGCGGGGGTTCTCCCGCCTCTCCTTCTCCCTGCTCGGCGTCGGCCCAGCACTCCTTGTCGTTGCAGTGCAACGTGACGACGGAGGCCTTGCAGAGCTTGATGCCCTGGAAGGTGAGCTGCTTGTCGTCCGCCTCGGTGACCATCATGTCCCACCGGCAGGCGGCCTCGCCGCCGAAGCTGATCTTGACCCAGTTGCCGGCGCCCAGGACGTCCTCCTCCCAGTCGTCGTTCTTGGTCTCGGAGATGTAGAGGCTGTAGACGTCGGTGCCGGACGGGTTGACCAGAGTGAAGTCCTGGGTGCCGGCGAAGGCGGCCGGAGCCAGGCACAGGGTGGACAGCAGGGCCGCAGCGGAGAGGGTGCGTGAAGATACCGCATGGCGGGTCTCCTCGAGCAGGTCGGGATGATTCCCCACGGTACGCGGAGTCTACCCGGGATGGCTCGTCGTCGGCTTGCAAGAGTTCTGATATCGCAAATCGGCTCTCCGGAGCGGTCGCCTCCCGGCAGGTGGCTGGCGACCTACCGCTCGCCGGAGACGAGGGCGCGGGCGAAGCGCAGGAGGTCGTGGGTGGTCGAGTATGGGCCTCCCGCCGAGGTGCCCCGGAGGATTTCGGCGGCGACGGCCCAGGACTCGCCGGTGCTGAAGAGTGGGTGGTAGCTTGTCGGCACCTTGGCGCGCCGCCCGCGTGGGGACTCGACCGGGCGAAGATATTGACAAAGTCCACAATTGGATATAGACTATACCCGTGCTCAACGACCCGGCAGATCTCCTTCGCCAACACGGCGTCCAGGTCACGGCGCAACGCCTGGCGGTGCTGACCGCGGTGTCGGCGAGTGCGCACTGCACGGCGGACGAAGTCGCCGAGGCCGTCCGCGCGGAGATCGGCTCCATCTCCCGTCAGGCGGTCTACAACGCCCTCGGCCTCCTGGCCGAGAGGGGCATGATCCGCCGGATCCAGCCCGCCGGGTCGCCAGCGCGCTATGAAGATCGAGTCCGTGACAACCATCACCACCTGATCTGTCGCGGCTGCGGCCGAGTGGTCGACGTCGACTGCGCGGTCGGCGCGGCGCCCTGCCTCGCCCCCACCGACGACGCGGGGTACCAGATCGACGAGGCCGAGGTGGTCTATTGGGGCCGCTGCCCGGACTGCCTGGCGAAGGCCGAAGAGTCGCTCTGAGACTGAAGACGTAAGCCAAGACGGGACCGATCCACGCCATCCTGGTACAGACGACCGCCGCGGGCCCGGCCCGGCGAATGAACCACAGCCGAGTAGGCAACGAGAAGGAGAACGACATGTCGGACCAGACGAACACCTGCCCCGTGGCTCATGAAGGTCACCCTTCCGCCACGATGCGCGCGCGGACCAACCGCGACTGGTGGCCGAACCAGCTCAACCTCAAGATCCTCCATCAGAACTCGCCTCAGATGAATCCGATGGGCGAGGACTTCGACTACGCGAAGGAGTTCCAGAGCCTCGATCTGGCGGCGGTCAAGAAGGACCTCTACGAGCTGATGACGACGTCGCAGGACTGGTGGCCGGCGGACTGGGGGCACTATGGAGGGCTGTTCATCCGCATGGCCTGGCACAGCGCCGGCACCTACCGGATCAGCGACGGTCGCGGCGGCGCCGGAACCGGCACGCAGCGCTTCGCACCCCTCAACAGCTGGCCCGACAACGCCAACCTCGACAAGGCGCGCCGGTTGCTCTGGCCGATCAAGC
>CAZIIB010000203.1:0-6884 GCA_964539125.1 uncultured Thermoanaerobaculia bacterium
AGCCGCCCCGCGATGCGGAGGCCCGCCAGGTCGTCCCGGAACGCCCAGAGATTCACCTCGACCAGGTCCCGAGGCTCCGCGTAAAGGGGGGTCTGGAACGCCCCGTGGCGCCGGCGGCTGGCGTGCAGGCTCGGCTCGTAGTAGCCGGTGAACAGGCCCAGCGGATTCCCCCGGTTGGTCACCGCCCAGGGGCGGAAGCTCTCGCTCAGGAGGGCCCGAAGCGCCTCGGGGTCCCCCGGGGCGAGCCGCCGGGCCGCCTCGCACGGGGCGCGCCAGTCGGCGATCGTCCCGGCGAAGCCGTCCGGTCCCACGGGCCGATCCGGGGGCTGACGCTCGAGGGCGGAGCACGAGGCCAGGAGGGAGTCGAGAGCGCCGGCGAGCTCGTCCTCGTCCCAGCCGGGCAGGGTGGCGAAGCTCGCGGGCTCCAGGTCGAGGCGGGGCGCGGGCGGCCCGGCCGCTCCGCTCGCCTCCGGCGCCGTCGGAAGCATCAAGGGGTGCCGGCGTTGCTCGCGGACCAGTAGGAAGAGCGCCGCCAGGAGCACGGCGATCACGAGGATCAGGATCGTGATCAGGATGACGGCGCGTCGGGGCATGGAACGTCGCCCAGCGAGGGATCGACCGATCGACTATACCAACGGCCCCCGCCTCCCGGCGCGGCGACGAGTCCGTGACAGAATACCGTCATCTGCCGGGCTTCTCTTGGAGGATCGAACATGAACGCGCGCCCTGCGACCGCTTGCCTCGCCCTGTCCCTGCTCGCCACCCTCGCCGCCGGAACCGGCTGCTCCCCCGCGGGAGCACCCGGAGGCGGGAACGCGACGAAGCTGTCGACCGCTCCTGATCCCCAGGCTCTCTTCCCGATCCGGACCGGCGGCAGGGTCGGGTTCATCGACGGCTCGGGCCAGGTGGTCATCCAGCCCGGCTACGCGAGCTCCGGGGAGCCGGGCCAGGGTGTGATTCCGGTGAAGGCCGGCGGCCAGTGGGGCTTCATCGACCGTACCGGCGAGTGGGTGATCGAGCCCCGGTTCGCACAGGCCGCGGGCTTCTCCGAGGGGCTGGCCGCGGTGGCGATCGGGGGCAAAGGGGCCTACGTCAACCTCCAGGGCGACGTCGTCATCCAACCCGCCTATCAGGGAACCGGCACGTTCTCCGGCGGCCTTGCGGCCGTCGAGCTCGGCGGGCTCTGGGGATACGTCGACCCGCAGGGAAAGCTGGTGATCGAGCTGCGCTACGCCGCCGCCCGGGCCTTCGCCCAGGGCCTGGCCGCGGTGTCGACCGACGAGACCCACTGGGGTTTCATCGACCCCACGGGAAAGACGGTCATCGAGCCCCGGTTCACGGACGCCTACAGCTTCTCCGGAGACCGGGCGGTCGTGCGTGGAGACGACGGCGCCTTCGGCTTCATCGATCCGACCGGGACCTTCGTCGTGGAGCCCACGCTGTTCGGCGCGCGGAGCTTCGGCGACGACCTGGCGGCGGTCAAGGTGGGGAGCCGCTGGGGTTTCATGAAGCGCTCGGGCGAGATGGCGATCGAGCCTTCCTTCGAGGACGCCGAGAGCTTCACCGAGGGGCGCGGCGCCGTGGCGGTCGACGGAGAGTGCCGCGATCGGGACGGCAAGAAGCTCACCCAGTGCTGGGGCTTCGTCGACCCCGAGGGGAACGTGGTCATCCCGACCCGCTTCGCCTCGGTCGAGCCCTTCGCCCACGGGCTCGCGCAGGTGCAGGACCAGGGCGGATGGGGCTACATCGACACGGCCGGACGCGTGGTCTGGAAGCCGTCCGTTTGACTGGATCCCCCCCGCAACCCCTCGATCCCCTTCCCGCCCCCGGGCACCGCAGCGCGGAGCGCTGTGGTCGGGGAAGGGGACGCCGCCCCCCGCCCGGACCCCCGATCACCCTCGATCCCTCTCGTGGGGCCCGTGCTGGACGCCGGGCCTACTTCGCGTCCTGCTGCGGGGTTTCGAGGCCCACCGCGAGGGCCGGCGGCTGGTGGCTCGCCCACGCCTCGAGCTCGTCGCGCGCCCGCTCGAGCCGCGGGTCGCCCAGCGCCGT
This sequence comes from uncultured Thermoanaerobaculia bacterium, assembly GCA_964539125.1. Taxonomy (GTDB): domain Bacteria; phylum Acidobacteriota; class Thermoanaerobaculia; order Multivoradales; family DATKCC01; genus CAVUBL01. The sequence goes on from CAZIIB010000203.1 coordinate 2,053, forward strand.
GTAGCACTCGACCCGGGCCGCCAGGACCGTCCCGTCCCACGGCACCCACGGCTCGAGCGCTCCGAAGGCCTGGTCGCACAGGCTGCGATCGCCCGACTCCCGGGCCAGCTCCACCCGGGTGAGCTGGCGCCGGTCCTCGAGCCGACCCACTGCGAACGGCTGGCCGAGGGCGTCGAACAGCGCCCGAGCGCCAGGGCCAGGTGCAGGCAGCTCCTCGCGAGACGGCCTTCGATCCACGGATCGTCCCGTAGGGCCCGGAAGTGCCGGCCGAGGAGCTGAGCCGCCCGGGCCCCCTCCCCCTGCCGGGCGGCGAGGATCGCCTCGACGCCGGCCGCCTCGGCCGGTGACCCGGCGGCCAGGCGCGGCACGAGGTCCAGGACCCGCGCGTCGCCGGTCTCCGCGTAGGCCTGGGCCAGGCCGACCACGTCGGCCGGATGGCGGGGTTCGGCGTCCTGGGCGTCCCAGGCCCGCACCGCGTCCGGCCAGCGCTGGTCGAGGACCGCCTGTCGGGCCCGGGTGCGAGCCCGGAGCGCTTCCGGAGCGTCGCTCGGCAGGACGGGGAGCGTCCCCAGCTCGACCCCCCGCGCCTCGCGGGCGTCCACCACCCGCCACCAAGTCGCGTCGTCCAGCTCTCCCGGCCCGAACGCGGGCCGATCCTCGCCCCGGGAAGCCCCCAACTGCGCCAGCTGCTCGATGCTGAAGAGGCCCCGGCGCCCCAGGTTACGGGCGAAGCCGTACTCGATGACCGGGTGATCGTCGGTGTTGATCTCGACCCCGGCGGCCCGGGCCATCGCCCGCCCGAGGCCGGGTCCGGCGAGGAAGGCGCCGTAGAAGCCCTCGGCACCCTCCACGCCCCAGACCCGGGCGAGGGCGCTACGGTAGGGCTCCCGGGCGGCCCGCCGGGCCACCCGCCGCCAGTCGTGGACCAGCGGCTCCCGGCTGGCCACCAGGAGGAGATCGCCGCCCTGGGTCTGCCAGCTCTCCACCGACGGGAACACCTGGCCCAACGTCGCATACGCGGTGCGCACCACCGAGGCGTCGACCTCGTAGCCCTGCAGCCACTGGAGGAAGACGCCGTCCGGAGTCAGCCGGTCCCGCGCGGCTTCGTAGAGCTCGCGGGTAAAGAGGCTCGAGATACCCGCCCGGTAGGGGTTCGAAGGCTCGGAGAAGATGACGTCGTAGCGGCCGTCGCCGGTGAGGAGGAACTCCCGGCCGTCGCCGATCGTCAGATGGAGCTTGGGGTTGGCAAGGGCCCCCTGGTTCACCGGACTGCACGCTCTCGCAACCCGCACGATCGCCGACTCGAGCTCGACCACGTCCACCCGTTCGATGGACGGCACCCGGGCGAGCCAGCCGGCTGTCGACCCGGTTCCCAGACCGATGACCAGAGCCCGCTTCGGGTCCGGAAGGAGCATCGCCCCCACCAGGCCTCCCATCACCTGCGTCGGAGCGTCGCCCACCGCGGAACCGTCGGACTTGCCGTTGACGATGAAAGAGTAGCCTTCGCCGTAGACCAGCGCGACGCTGCTCTCGCGCCCGTCCTCCTCCCAGATCAGCTGCGCGCGATCGGCCCGAATCGCCTGGGTCAGGGCGTTCTCTCCCTGAAAGTCGCGGGCGCTCCTCCCCGCCCCGATTCCGCTGTGGCGCCAGAACGCCGACGGGCCGGGCGCGGCCGCCAGGAAGAGGGCCAGGGCCGCGACCAGGGTCACGCCGGCCCGGGCTCCTCGGGGACGGAGGTGCCCGGGAGCCGCGGGCCTCCGGACGGCCAGCCGGCGATCGGCGAGGGCCGCCGCCACCGCCACCAGCGCCAGGAGCACCGCCGTCGCCCGCCAGGTTCCTGGGGCGGAGAGCAGCGGCAGCAAGCCGAAGCCGCCTGCCAGAGAGCCGACGATCGCCCCGGCGGTGTTCCAGGCGTAGGCCTGGCCCACCTCCCGCCCCACGCGCCGCCGTCCCGCGCCGAGCACGGCCACCAGGAGGGGAAACTGGTAGCCGGCCACAACGGCCGCCGGCAGCACCACCAACGTAGCCACCGCGGCCCAGCCCACCACCAGGCCGCCGAAGCCGGCCACGCCCAGCCCCTGGAGCTCCAGGGCCAGGAAGGCGACCCGGTCCCCGAGGGCGAAGGGCGCGATCAGCACCAGCGCCTCGAGGGCGCAGGTGACGCCGAAGCCGGTGAGGGTCGGCCGGAGGCTCCGCGAGCGGAGAGAGAAGACCCAGCCACCGGCGCCGATCCCCAGGAGGGCGACGGCCAGGATGAGGCCGAAGGTGTACGACGTGCCCCCCAGGATCGGCGCCAGCATGCGGTACCAGACCATCTCCATCAGGAAGAAGGCGAGGCCGGTGACCGCCGCCGCTCCCAGGACGACCGGCAGCGGGGCCCGCCGTCCGGAGGCCGCCGGCTCCTCCGCCCCGGTGAGCGTCTCACCGGTCGCGTCGTCGGGTTCCACCGCCCCCGGCCCCGCCGCCACTCGCCGGGCGAGCGACGAGGCCGAGACGGCTACGAGGAGGTTGAGGAGCGCCGCGATCCAGATCGTCCGATCGATGCCCACGAGCTCGATCGCCACGAAGGTCGTGACGAGCGCGCCGAGCACCGCGCCCAGCGTGTTGACGGCGTAGAGGAGCCCGGCTGTTCGCCGGCCGGTGTCGGAGGCTCGGGTGACGGCGCGTACCGTCGCGGGGAGGGTGCCGCCCATGAGCACCGCCGGAGCCCCGAGGACCACCGCCGTCAGCGCCAGGCGAATGGCGGTACCAGCGGCCAGGCCCAGGACCCCGGTCCCCCCCAGAGCGAAGTAGAGCCGGCGCACGCCGAACACCAGCACAGGCGAGAGGATCGCTCCCAGGGCGATCCCGGCCTCGAGCCGCGCATAGAGGGCGAGGGGCCGGGCGGACCGGTCCGCCTTCGGACCGAGCCAGAGACTGCCCACCCCGATGCCTCCCATGAAGATGGCGAGCACCGCCGCCGACGCGGCCGTCGAGGCCCCGAAGACCAGGCGCAGCAGCCGCAGCCAGGCAACCTGGTAGACCAGCCCGCAGAAACCGCTGGCGAAGAGCAGGAGGGCAACCCTGGAGGTGAGGCGACGCACGACGGGGGCAGCGGGCTCAGGAGGGGTCGAAGGTGACCTCGAACAGCTCCGGCCAGAGCTTGCCGGTGACCAGGAAGCTGCGGTGGGCGGGCCAGTAGGCGATGCCGTTGAGGACGTCGATGGTCGCCTTCGCCCCAGGCGGCAACCTGGCCTCCAGGCCGGAGCAGTCGGCCACGCCCGTGACCTCGCCGCTCGCCGGGTCGATGCGCACGATCGAGAGCGACTGCCAGACGTTGGCCCACACCTCGCCGTCCACCCATTCGAGCTCGTTGAGCTGGGGCAACGGTCGGCCGTCGAGCGTCACCTCCACCCGCCCGAGCTCGGCGAACGTCTCCGCGTCGCGGAAGACCAGCCACGAGCTGCCGTCGCTCATCACCAGGCGGCTGCCGTCCGAGGTCAGCCCCCATCCCTCGCCGGAGTAGTGGAGCTCACCACGGCGAGCGAAGCTGTCGCGGTCCCAGAGCAGGGCGAGGCCGGACTGCCAGGTGAGCTGGATCAGCCGATCCCCCACCGCGGCCAACCCCTCGCCGAAGAGCCTCGCGGGAAGGTCCTGGCGGCGCAGCACCTGGCCGCTGGGGATCGCTACCTCGCGCACGCTCGAGCGTCCGTGGAGCCCGGTGCTCTCGAACAACCTGCCGCCCTCGACCAGAAGGCCTTGGGTGAAGGCTTCCGGGTCGTGGGGGTAGGTGGCGCGCACCGTGACCGAGAGCGTCTCGGGGGTTCCGGCCGGACGGGCCGCGGCGGTCGGCTCGGGCTTCGCGGCCGCCGGTGGCGGCGCCGCGGCGGCCCGTTGCGCCGGCTCGTCGGCGCAGGCCCCCAACCCCCCGACCCCGCCCAGCCAGACGGCCACCAGAGCCAGGGCGAAACGCGCGCGCCAGATCACCGGGTGAGCCTATCGTGCCCCGCCGGCCGGCGGCGGGCTCCAGGAGCATCCGCTCCCCTCCCAATCGGTCCAGCCGGGCGCCGTGCCGGCCCCGGAGGCGGAGCTCGACGATCCGAACGCCGGGGCCGACCCGCCGATGGGATCGCCCGGCGGGGGCTCGGCCGGCGCCGGCAGTGAGCTCGCCCCCCGCCGCTGGCGATCGAGGAAGCGCCCGATCTCGCGGCCCAGGTAGGCGCGATGGGCGGCCGCGGCATGGTCCCGCCCTCCGCCGTCGGCCTCCAGCCGGGACCGCAGGCGGCCCAGCTCGCCCTCGACCCGCGCGCGCACCGCCGGCGTCGAGCGCGGGTCGGAGGCCAGGTCGATCAGGCTCCGGACCGTCGCGCTCTGCACCGTGCGCCCAATCTCGGCCAACCGCTCGGTGGCCGGCGGCGGGCCGCCGAACGCGGCGTCCACCACCTTGTCCAGGACCTCGTCGAGCGAGGGCAGCTCGGCATGGCGCCGGTGCAGGTCGACCAGCCGCGCCGCGCGCTCCGGCTGGAGGAGGCCGCCCAGGGCCATCTCCGCCGCCGTCGAGGCGGCTCCCAGCGGGTCGAAGGCGGGGCGGGTGTGCGACGCGAGCAGCTCCCGGTTGGGCGGGTAGCCGAACGCCCGGGGCAGGATCAGCCCGAGGAGCGGCTCCGGCAGGTCGAGGAACTCGGGGCGCACGGTGGAGAGCACCGCGTCCAGGGCCCGGCGCTGGAGCTCGGCGTCGACCGGCTTCGCCGCGGGCGACGGGTCGCCCCGCCGAGAGTACCGGTACTCGAGCCCTCCCACCGCCTTGACCGCCGCCTGGAGCTCGTAGCGGTGGAAGAAGTAGACCGGCACCA
>CAZIIB010000204.1:0-6855 GCA_964539125.1 uncultured Thermoanaerobaculia bacterium
TCCTCAACCAGGACCCGGCGAGCCCCCATCCGCGGGTCGGCACCGAGCTCTCCGACGAGGTGCCGCTCGACTCCAACGTCAATCCCGACGACGCCAAGATCGACCAGAACCGGTACCAGGCGGTCGCCCGCTACGACCGGCCCGTGGGCGACACCCGCTGGTCGACCACCCTGTCGGCGACCCGGTCGAAAGACGACATCCTGCGCGGCTTCCTGGTGCAGGTCGCCGACGTGCCGGACAACGCCGCGGGCTTCTCCCAGGACCGGAAGGTGACCGACGTCTACTTCGACTCCCATCTCGCCTTCGCCCTCGGCGAGGCCTGGCACCTGGTGGCGGGCGTCGATCATCTCTACGGCAAGGGCACGGCCGACAGCCAGAGCTTCCACTACGAGGTCGAGCTCACCGGCGACGCGCCGCACGGCGACGAGCTCGACCGCTTCGAGGCGATCGACTTCGAGGACACCCGCAACTTCACCGGTCTCTACCTCCAGAGCGTCTGGGATCCGCGCCCGCGCTGGCACGTGGAGCTGGGCGCCCGGGTCAACCGAACGTCGGAGGACCGCAGCGCCCACGCCGAGCCGATCGGCGAGGAGGAAGACGGCGGCAACATGGGCGACGGCGGCGAGGAGGGCGGAGAGTCGAGCCTGAACGTCACCCGGGGTAGCGGCTTCGCCGGCGTCACCTTCCTCGCCTGGACCCGCGAGGAGGACGGGCTCTGGCTCTACGCCGACTACCGCAACACCTACAAGCCGGCGGCGGTCGACTTCGGCCCCGAGGCCGAGGGCGACATCCTCGATCCCGAGACCGCCCAGAGCTACGAGGTGGGGGTGAAGAGCCGCACCATGGACGGGCGGCTCGACTGGGATCTGTCGATCTTCCGCATGGACTTCGACAACCTGGTCGTCTCCCAGGCGTCGGCGAACGGCCTGCCCGAGCTGGTCAACGCCGGCCAGGAGCGCTTCGACGGCGCCGAGCTGGAGAGCGCGCTGCAGATCGTTCCCCATCTCGAGGCGCGACTCGGCGCCAGCTACCACGACGCCGAGTTCCGGAGCTACGAACGCCTGTTCGACGGCGTGCCGTTCCAGCTCCGGGGCAACCGCCTCGAGCTCTCGGCCAAGGAGATGGGCTCGTTCGGTCTGATCTGGGCGCCGCCCGAGGGCCTGCAGGCGAACGCCACGGTGAGCTACGTGGGCAGCCGCTTCCTGGACAAGCGCAATCGGGCGAAGGCCGATCCCTACACCACCTGGTCGGCCGGCGTCGGCTATCGCTGGAAGGCCTGGGAGGCGCGGGCCGACGGCCGCAACCTGAGCGACGCCCGGGATCCGGTGGCCGAGAGCGAGCTGGGCGACGCCCAGTACTACCTGCTGCCGGCCCGGAGCTACCGGTTGACCCTGAGCCGCACGTTCTGAGCCGGCTCCGTCTCCGCGTGACGAGTCGAGGCGCCCGCTGCTTCCCCGAGGCAGGGGCGCGTGGCGTTGCGCCGTCGGGACTCGAGCGGCGAAGGCGGTAGTATGGTCCTCGCTTCATTCCGTCAAGCCGGTTGTCCGAAGGCAACGTTGGAACGACCGAGGGAGGGGAACGCCATGAATCTCATCATCACTCTGATCCTGGGCGGCGTGGTGGGCTGGCTGGCCAGCCTGATCATGAAGACCAACGCTCAGATGGGGATTATCGCGAACATCGTCGTCGGCATCATCGGCTCGCTGCTCGGCTTCTGGCTCGCCGGCCAGCTCGGGCTGGCCGGCGGTGGCGGCCTCGTACGCTGGTTGATCGCGCTGGCCGGTGCCGTGATTCTGATCTGGATCCTGAAGCTCCTGAAGGTCTTCAAGTAGACCCGGCGAGCCGACGCTCGATGCGCCCGGTCGGGTGGCTCCGGTCTTCGATCTGGCTGCGCCGCGTCGGCCTTGCGCTGATCGCGCTCGAGGCGCTCTACCTGCTCGCCGGCAACGCCTTCCTCCATTCCGACTGGGGGCGCCGGTCGATCAACCGCAGGCCCGAGAGGTTCTCGGCCGCTTGGAAGAGCGCCTGGACTTCGCTCCCCGGCCTCGTCCACGTCGAGGGGCTGGAGCTGGACGGCACCAGCCGCAGGGTCTCGTGGCACGGGGAGATGGAGACCGGGTACGCCTGGTTCTGGCTGCCGTCTCTGGCAGCTCGACAGGTTCGTGTCTTCAGCGGTCGCGGCGCCGGGGTGCAGGTGGACGTCGACTTGCTGCCCCGGCGCGAGGCCGTCGCCCCGGGCGGGGGCCGGCGGGGCTGGCAGGTGACGTTGGGCGGGATGCGGCTCGACGATCTGCGCCGGCTCCGCGTCGCCGGCTACGAGCTCGCCGGCTCCGGAGCGGCGGCCGGGCGGGTCCGCTTCCAGGCCCGCGGCCCCATGGAGCTCCACCTCGGCGAGCTGTCCTTCCGCGACGCCGCGATCCGCAGTGGTGGCACGGAGGTGGTCAAGCGTCTGACGCTCGACTCGAGCCTCAGGACCCAACCCTTCGTCCTTGGAGCGGCCGCCCTCGACACGGTCCTGGCGGGCACCAGCGGCGCGATCGAGCTCCACGCCCAGGCCGACAACCTCGGCTTCCTGTCGACCTACCTGCGCAAGGTACCGTGGTTGCATCTCGGCGGTTCCGGCGACCTCTCGATCGCCGCGAAGCTCGATCACGGCTCGCTCCTGCCCGGGAGCACGCTGGCGCTCACCGGGCCCGAGGTCGAGGCGAAGCTGTTCGACTTCGAGGCCCGGGGACGGGGGAGGATCGAGGGAAGGGTGAATGCGCCGGGCGAGGGCGTGCGGCTGGGTGCGGTCCTGTCGGAGTTCTCGCTCGAGCGAGTGAGCGACGGCGCGGCGATCCTCGCGGGCCGCGACCTCGAAACGGGGGTGAGCACACGCTCCACCGCCGTCGCCGAGCCTCCGGAGGGGCTGGTCGGCTGGTTTCGGCTGAAGCCCGCCCGCGTGCCCGACGTCTCGGTGCTCGGTCCCTACCTCCCTCCGGGCTTCGGCCTGCGGATCGACGGTGGCACCGCCGAGCTGTCCGCGGATCTGACCTACGACACGGTCGCCGGCGGCGGCCGGGGCTGGCTGGAGGTCGAGGGCAGAGGCGTCCGCGGTTCCTTCGGTGACGCGACCTTCTCCACCGCCCTGGCGCTGCGGCTGGAGTCGCCCAGCCTGGACTTGCTCGCCGGCCGCTTCGACGTCTCCGGCTCGACCCTGCGCCTCGACTCGACCCGGCTCATGCGAGCCGGTTCCATCGCGAGCGAGGATTGGTCGGCGCGAGTGCGGGTGCCCACGGGCCGGGTGACCCTGGCGCCTCCTCGAGAGGAGGGACCAGAAGGGGAGCTCCGCGCCCTCTCCCTCGTCGCCGACCTCAGAGCCGAGATGCGGGATTCGGCGCCGGTCGTCGTGCTCATGGAGCAGCGCCTGCCCCGGCTGGCCTGGTTCGACCGCCTGCTGAGAATCCCCGGGGTCAAGCTGCGAGGGACGGTGAGCGCTCGCGGCCAGGGCCTCGGTCTCCACTCCGTGCAGGTGACCGGCGGCGCGCAGGGTCAGCTCGAGATCCTCGCCGACCTCGATCTCGAAGGCAAGACGACCTCCGGCGTCGCCTACGTCCGCTACCTGGCCCTGGATGCGGTGCTCGCCCTCAACCGCGGAGATCGGCGGTGGGGAGTCCTCCGTGCGCGTCAGAAGTATCGGGCGGCCGACAGGGAGTACGCGGCGGCGCGGGCCGGACGTGGCGCCCCGGTGCCGTAGCCTCGTCGTCTCCAGCGAGCCCCGCGCGCCTCTCTGCGAACCGGAGCCGGCACATCTCCGGCGGGCTCAGAGGTTGAGGACGACCGACATCCGGGTCGTCGTGTCGGTGGCGGTGCGGTCGCCGACGGGCTGGTTGCGGTGGCGGACCTCGTAAGAGAGGCGGAGCGCCAGCCGTTCGGTGAGCGAGGCCTCGAGCGAAGTGGACGACTCGAGCCGCCAGTCGCTCGACGTCTCGAAGTCCGGGAACCAGGTCAGGCGCTGCCCGAGCTCGGACGTCTCCGAGATCTTCCAGCGGTACTTCAGCCCGACCTGCGCGCCGGCGTAGCTCGCATCCGCGGCCGGAGCGACGCGGCCCTCGTCGGTCCAGCTCAGGCCCAGATCGACGTCGAGGCTCTGGCGCGGGCCGGGAAGAGCGCGCCAGGTTCCGCCGGCGGTGAGGACCAGCCTCCGGTCGAAGCCGGCGAATCGGTCCCGCGCTCCCATCGCCTCGCCGAACAGCTCCCAGCGCTCGCCGAGCGCTCGTTTGCCGCGGAGCGCCGCAAAGGTCCTCTCGCTCCGGAGCGTGTTCGACTCCTCGGCGCGATCGTAGCTGCCCCGGATCTCGACGCCCCACGGCTCGGGTTGCCGGTCGACAGTGACGTCCCCTCCCACCGTCGTGGTCTCGGTGTTGCCGGTCGTGGCGAGGTAGGAGAGCCCGATCTCCGCCTTCCAGAGCGGCTCGGGCACCTTCGCTTCGGGGCCGCAGGGACAGGGCTCCTGGGCCGTCGCCGGAGCGGTGACGCAGAGCAGCGCCAGTCCGCAAGCGAGGAACCGGAGACGGGAGCCGAAGGTCGAGGCCCTCATCGAGGTCTCTTTTCCCGGTCGGCTGCGAGCGAGATGGCCTGGTGAGCTTCCAACAACTTCCTCCTTTCGGGTACGCGCGAGTCGGCGTCAGAAAGGGATGCAAAGGCGAGTCCACCCCGGGCCGCGCCGGCAGGTCCCGGCTCTCGAAGCGGGCTATACTGCCCGCCGCGCGGACGGATGAACCGGCCGGAGAGGGAAGGAACGCATGGGCGAGATCGAGATCGGGGTGATCGGGGGCAGCGGCCTCTATGAGATGGAGGGGCTCGTCGTCTCCGAGGAGCGCCGCATCGAGACCCCCTTCGGAGATCCCTCCGACGTCTACGTCCTGGGCGAGCTCGCGGGGCGTCCGGTCGCCTTTCTCGCCCGCCACGGCCGCGGTCACCGCCTGCTGCCCACCGAGCTCAACTTCCGCGCCAACATCTACGGCCTGAAGCTCCTGGGCGTCGAACGGATCATCTCGATCTCGGCGGTGGGCTCCATGAAGCACGCTTACGAGCCCACCCACATCGTGGTACCGGACCAGTTCTTCGACCGCACCCGTCACCGGGTGGACACCTTCTTCGGCTCGGGGATGGTGGCCCACGTCTCCATGGCCGACCCGGTCTGCGCCGAGATGGTCGACCTGGCGGTCGAGGCCGCCCGGGCCGCCGGCGCCACGGCCCATCGGGGTGGCACCTACCTGTGCATGGAGGGTCCGCAGTTCTCGACGCGCGCCGAGTCGAACATCTACCGCTCCTGGGGAGTCGACGTGATCGGCATGACCAACCTCCAGGAGGCGCGCATGGCCCGGGAGGCGGAGATCTGCTACGCCACGCTCGCCATGGTCACCGACTACGACTGCTGGCACGAGGAGGAAGACGCGGTCCACACGGCGACGATCCTCGAGGTGCTGCGGCAGAACGTGGCGACGGCGCAACGGGTGGTGGCGGAGCTGGTGCGCCGCCTGCCGCCGCGGGCCGCCGACCACCCGTGCGCTCACGCCCTGGAGGGCGCCCTGGTGACCGATCCGAGGCTGGTGCCCGAGACCACCCTGCGAAACCTCGAGCCGATCATCGGGAAGTACCTGGCGCCGTGAAGCGCAAGCGGATCCTGGTGACCAACGACGACGGCGTCTACTCCGAGGGGCTCAAGCTCCTGGCGGCGGCGCTCGCGGAGGTGGGGGAGGTGACCGTGGTGGCGCCCGACCGGGAGCAGAGCGCCAGCGGCCACGCCCTGACCCTGAGCCGGCCGCTGCGCATCCGGCGCCTGGAGGAGCGGTGGTACTCGGTCGACGGCACCCCCACCGACTGCGTCAACCTGGCGGTGCTCTGGCTGATGAAGGAGGCGCGGCCCGACCTGGTCTGCTCCGGCCTCAACTTCGGCACCAACCTGGGCGACGACGTGACCTACTCGGGGACGGTCTCGGCAACCTTCGAAGGGACCCTGCTGGGGATCCCGTCGGTCGCCTTCAGCCAGGAGGTGGGCGAGCACTTCACCTTCGAGCCCGGGGCGCGCTTCGCCCGCGACCTGGCGTCGGATCTGCTCTCCGAGGAGGTCCCTCCGGACCTCCTGCTGAACGTCAACGTTCCGGTGGGCGGGATCCGGGGCGTCGAGTTCACGCGCCTGGGACGGCGGCGCTACAACCAGTCGATCGTCGAGAAGCTCGACCCGCGGGGCCGCAAGTACTACTGGATCGCCGGCACTCCCGAGTGGGAGGAGGCCGAAGGCACCGACTTCGACGCCCTGTCGCGCGGCCTCGTCTCGGTGACGCCGCTGCACCTGGACCTGACCGACTATCGCGGCCGCGAAACGTACGAGACCCTGCGCGAGAAGCTCGCGAGCCATACGCCGAGGCGCGATGACTGACGCCGATCTCGTCACCCGGCAGCGAGCGCGGGAGCGAGAGAAGATGGTCCGGGATCACATCCAGGCCCGCGGGGTCTCGGACCCCCGGGTGCTCGAGGCGATGCGCCAGGTACCCCGGCACCTGTTCGTTCGCGGCCACCTGGAGCGCAAGGCCTACGGCGACCATGCGCTGCCCATCGAAGGGGGACAGACGATCTCCCAGCCCTACGTGGTGGCGCGGATGACGGAGCTGCTGGCCGTCGGGCCCGGGGACAAGGTGCTCGAGATCGGCACCGGCTCCGGGTACCAGACCGCGATCCTCGCCCGGTTGGCCCGCTGGGTCTACAGCCTGGAGCGGGTGCCCGACCTCGCCCGCCTGGCCATCGCCCGGATGCGCGAGATGGGCGTGGAGAACGTCAAGATCCAGATCTTCGACGGCTCGATCGGCTGGG
>CAZIIB010000205.1:0-6835 GCA_964539125.1 uncultured Thermoanaerobaculia bacterium
TCGTCGTCCTCGACGCCGACCCCACGAGCGACCTGGCCAACCTGCGGGAGGTCGCCTGGGTGATGAAGGACGGGCGGATCTTCCGGACGCCCTGACCGCCGCCGCTCACGGCGGAGGGAACGCCTCCGGATCCACACCGCTCGCGGGCCCGTCGCCGCCCGAGTAGGTCCGGCGGAGGCCGCTCGCCGGATCCGTCACCGTGAGCTCCCAGGCGCGGTCCGTGAGGACGGTGTAGAGAACGGTGATGCCGCCCGGGGCGCCTTCGACCCGGACGCCGACCTCCCCTTCCAGCGGGCTCTCGACCCCGAAGACGGCCGCCAGGCGGTCCACCTCGCCGCACGACGTGGGCATCCTGCGGCCCGCCGCCGGCCTCGACCCGCCGCCCACGTCCAGCACCGAGCCGACGCAGAACCTCCCGATCGAGACCTCCCGGCCCGGGCAGGCTCCGGCCCTCGACGACAGGCGACCCGGCTCTGCGGCGCCCTCTTCGGCCTCCCGGGTGAACGGCGCCGCCGGGAACGCGCTGGCATCCACGACGGTGCCCGACCCCGAGGCCGGCAGCAGGTAGCTCCGCACCACCCCCGAGAGGTGATCGATCGCGGTCAGCTCGGCGTCGCGCCGGGTCAATCCGCCGGCGACGAGCTGCACGAAGCCCTCTCCGGCGATCAGCCGGACCAGGAGGTGGGGGGAACCGCAGCCGACGGCGGCGAAGGAGCCACTCTCCGGCGAGAGCGCCGTCGGGAAACCCCGAGTGGAAGAAGCCTTCGGAGAGGGGTCGGTGAAGGCCGCGCGCAGCTCGAAGCGCCCCGTGCGGAGCACGAGCGGCTCGGCACCGGGGAACCGCGCCGTCCAGACGCCCAGCCTGGGAACCGCGGCGAAGAGCCGCCCCGGAGCCGACGGGTCGAGGACCAGCGACCCGAGGCCGCCGGCGTACGGCGAGATCGACGGCAGCCCGGCGTCCACGCTCTGCCAGTCGTTCGAGAGCGGCTGGGGCCACCGGAAGAGACCCTGCACTGCGGCGGCGTAGAGCCGCCCGCCGGCCGGGTCGAAGACCAGGTTGCGGACGTCGGCCGAGAGGCCCGGAATGCGCTGCCAGGCGGCGCCGCCGTCGTCGCTCTCGTAGACGCCGTCGATCGTCCCGGCGAAGAGCACGCCGGCGCGCGACGGGTGCGCGAGGACGGTCCAGATCTTGGGGAGGCCCTTCCCCACCCGCCGCCAGCGGTCGCCGCCGTCCCGGCTCCGGTAGAGCCCGCCGTCCACGACGACGAAGACGTGATCACCGGCGCCGGAGTCGACGGTCATGGGCCCCACCACCGGGCAATACCAGATGTGGCAGACGTCCGTGACCGGCAGGCCTTCGACGGACTGGGTCCAGGTCTCCCCCGCGTCCTCGGTCCGCCATACGCCCTCGAAGCGGGTGCTCACGAAGACCCGCCGGGGCCGGGTGGGATCGGCCAGGAGGTCGTAGGGCGACAGGAGCCCGGCTGGCGTCACGTCCCGCCAGGTCGTCCCGCGGTCGTCGCTACGCTCGACGCCGAGGCCGAGTCCCCAGAGGCGGCTCGGGCGATGCGGGTCCGCGGCCAGGGTCTGGAGGGCGGGCGCCCCGCTCATCTCGCGCCAGGTCGAGCCGCCGTCGCCGCTGCGCACGAGCCGGCTGGACGAGCCGTCCCAGGTGGTGGCGAGGAGGAGCGTCCGTCCGGCGAACGGCAACGCGGCGACCGAGAAGACCTCCCCCTGCGGGATCTCTTCGCCCAGCAGGCTCCAGGTCTCACCTGCGTCCCGGCTCACCTGGAGCACGGGCGTCGCGAACAGGACCGCCTCGTCGCCGGGGTCGGCGACCAGCGCCGGGAAGAAGAGGCCCGGCTCGGACCGGGTCGACACGGCCCGGACGGGGTCCGGCCAGGTCGCGCCGCCGTCGTGCGAGCCCAGGAGGAAGAACTCCTGGCCGCGCTCGACCAGCACCCGCACCCGTCGAGCGTCCACCGGGTCGACGAGGGGGTTGGCCGTCTGGTCTCGCGGTGCCGGCGGGCTTGCGACGACCCAGGTTCGGCCGCCGTCGTCGCTGCGCACGAGCTCCGCCGGCTCGTAGTACGGCACGGCGTAGAGCGTGTCGGGGGCCGAGGGGGCGATCGCCAGCTCGTGGAAGCCCGTGTCGTGGTAGGTGCCCCGCAGGCTCCAGGTCCGGCCGCCGTCGCCGCTGTGGAGGAGACCGCTCGCGCCGACGGCGTAGAAACCGCCCGGTGCGCCCGGATCGGCGGAGAGCTGCAGTTGCGCCGGTGTCTCGTCCAGGTGGCCCATCGTCTCCCACGACGCCCCTCCGTCCTCGGAGGCGAGCACGTCGCCCTCGGCACTCAGGGCGAGGAGGCGTTCCGGAACGCTGGGATCCGGCACGATCTGCCGCAAGCTCGGCGTGGGGTCGAGCTGCCCCTGACGTTGCGTCCAGTGGCCGCCACCGTCGGCGCTGAACCATAGCGCGTACTCGGCCCAGACCCAGAGCCGGCGCGAGTCCGCCGGGTCGAAGACCGGCCCCCGCAAGTCGGACTCGAACAATGCGTCGTGGTCGAAGCCGTCCTCGACCAGAGACCACGTGGCGCCCGAGTCAAAGCTCTTCCACAGGTCGTCGCCGGACGACACCGCGTAAAGGGTGGAGGGGCGCTCGGGGTCGAGGACGACGTGAGAGACGTAGGACCGGAGCGGGCTGGAGAGAGGGGTCCAGCGGTCGACGCCGGCGCGGGCCGGAGCGCCGGGAACGACCGCGAGGCCGAGGAGAACGAGCGCGAGAGCACGTGCGGTCCCACGCATGATGACCTCCGGGAGGGCGAGAGAGCCAGACCCTCAGGCCCGCTACCCTAGCACCGATCGGGCCGCGTGGCGCGAGCTCGCCGAAGAACGTGTCAGGATCGGACCATGGCGAGCACGCACCCGGTCACCCCGGAAGACCTCCGCCGGGTGCACCTCTTCCGGAGCCTTCCCGACGAAGACCTGGTGCGCCTGGCGCAGGTCGCCCACCGAGTCGTGTGGGAGAAGGGCGAAACCCTGTTCTGGGAGGGCGACCCCGCCGACCGCTTCCTGGTGGTCACGGCCGGCCGCGTCAAGGTGTTCAAGACGACCCCGGACGGCCGCCAGCTCATCCTGGAGATCTTCGGCCCCGAAGACCCGGTGGGCGCCGTGGCGGTGTACGAGGAGCGCCCCTACCCGGCCACCGGCATCGCCCTCGAGGACGCCGAGGCGGTCGCCATCGCGCGGCGGGACTTCTTCGCCCTCCTCGACAGCCATCCGACCCTGGTCCGCGGCCTGCTGCTGGCCATGACCCGACGCCTGGTGGAGCTCACTCAGCGCCTGGCGGAGCTCACCGGCGGCCGGATCGAGTCCCGGATCGCCCGCCTGTTCCTCAAGCTCGCCGAGAACCTGGGCCAGCCGGTGGACGACGGCACCTTCATCCCTCTGCCCCTGACCCGCCAGGAGCTCGCCGACCTCATCGGCACCACCATCGAGACCTGCATCCGGATCATGAGCCGCTGGGGCAAGGAAGGGATCGTGGCGACCGGCTCCGAGGGCTTCACGATCCTCGACCCGGCGACCCTGGAAGAGCTGGCGTTCGAGTAGCGCCGCGGCGCTCGCGACCCGGCGCGGCCTATGACCTTCGTCATGGCGGGCCCCCGCCCCCACCGGTAAGGTCGCCTCGAACCGAGACCAACTTCGAGGAGATCGACCGATGGACATCACTCCCGAAACCCACGTCGCCAAGATCGCCACCCGCCATCCCGGAACCATCCGGGTCTTCCAGCGCCACGGCATCGACTTCTGCTGCGGCGGCGGGATCCCCCTGGCCACCGCCGCGAGCGAGCACGGCCTCGACCTCCACGCCCTCCTCGGCGAGCTCGCCGAGGCCGCCGCCGGCCCGGAGGCCGACGAGAGGGACTGGGGCGAGGCGCCCCTCGCCGAGCTCGTGGACCACATCCTCACCCGCTACCACGACCGCCTGCGCGAGGACCTGCCCCGCCTCGCCGCCATGGCCGACCGGGTGGTGGAGGTCCACGGCGCCAAGCACCCCGACGTCCTCCCGGCGTTGGCCCGAACGGTCCACGCTCTGCGCGGGGAGCTCGAGAGCCACACCTTGAAGGAAGAGGAGATCCTCTTCCCCTGGATCTGCGAGACGGAGCGCATGGCGACGAGCAGCGCGTCTCGGGGCAGCGGCGTGGTCGGCTTCCCCATGGGCTCGGTGGAGGCCCCCATCGCGGTCATGGAGGCCGAGCACGACGACGCGGCCCGGGCGCTGGCCGAGCTGCGGCGCCTGACCGGCGGCTTCGAGCCCCCCGCCGGCGCCTGCACCACCTTCCGCGGCCTCTACCAGGGCCTGGCCGAGCTGGAGGCCGACACCCACCGGCACATCCACCTGGAGAACAACGTCCTCTTCCCGCGGGCCAAGGCTCTCGAAGCCGAGGTCACCGGCATCCCGGCCTGAAGTTCCGAGCCGCCCGGGGCCCCGCGCTGGGCTCTGGGCGGGTCCGCCCTCAGGACGCCGGGACTTCCCGCTCCTTCCCGGCCCTCTCCTCGGGGATGTACTTGAGGATCCAGAGCATGGCCAGGGAGAGGAGCGCCAGGAAGACGAAGACGATGAAGCCGATGGCGTAGCCCGGCTCGCCCAGGTCGCGGACGGCGAAGCCGAGCATGGGCGGGATCGCGAAGCCGCCGAAGGCGCCCAGGCCGCCCACCCAGCCCGCCGCGCCGCCCACGGCCCGCGGCACCGCCTGGGGCACGATCTTGAAGACCGCGGCGTTGGTCACCCCCATCCCCACCGCCAGCAGGATCACTCCGGGCAAGGCGAGCTGGTACTCGCGGGCCACGGTCATGACCAGGGCGCCGGCCAGCATGATGAGGAGCGCCAGGATTCCCGTGTTCTCGCCCCCCTCCTGCAGGCGATCGGCCAGGATCCCTCCCACGATGCGGATCGCCGATGTGAGAATGGAGTAGATCGCCGTGAACGCGCCGGCCACCACCACCGGAAGGCCGAAGAACTGGCTCCAGTACGTGGGCAGCCAGGCGGTCAGGGCGATGAAGCCACCGAAGGTGGTGAAGTAGACCACCACCAGCGCCCACGTCCGCCACACTCCGGCCGACACCCGGAGGCTCTCCTTGAGGCTTCCGGCGGGGAACAGCTCCTGACCCACCGCCGTCGCCTCCCGCCGAGCCTCCGCCGGGGCCGTGCCCGCCCGGACGAGCTGGAAGTAGGGGGCGTTGCGCCCCAGGAAGGCGTAGCCCACCGTCCCCACCGCGAGGAAGGCCAGCCAGGCGAGGTAGGAGCCGGCCAGCCCCATGGAGGCCAGGGCCACCGGGATCAGGAAGGAGAAGATCCCCGGGGCGAGATTGCCGACCCCGGCGAAGATCGCCAGGGCCTTCCCCTGGCGGCGCTGGGGGAACCAGTAGGAGACCTGGCCGATCCCCACGGAGAAGGTGGCGATGCCGCAGCCGCAGAGAACCGCGAGCACGAGGAGGAGCGGGTAGATGGCCGGCGTGAGCCGATCCGGATAGAGCAGGCCGACCACCGCGGCGAGCCCCGCCATTCCGGCGAGGGAAGCCCCCAGGAGCACCAGGAACGGCTTTCGCCCCCCCGTCGTGTCGACCCAGGCGGCGAACGGGACCCGGAGCAGCGAGCCGGAGAGCGCGGGCATCGCCACCAGGAAGCCCACCGCCACGGGCGAGAGGTCCATCACCTCCCGGAAGCGGCCGGCGGTGGGCCCGAAGAGCGCCACCGCGGCGAAGCCGACGAAGAAGCCCAGGGTGGCGCCCCACAGCCCTTGCGACGGGGTGCCCTCGAGACTCTTGGGGGTCATCGGAGGCCTCCTTTGACCGGAGGGTCGACCGTCTTCGTCGGGCACGGGGAGGGGGCGTCCCCTTCCCCCCTCGAGGGGGGGAAGGGGAGCGAGGGGTTGCGGGGGTGATTTACCATGGCAGCGTTCCTCCTCCGGTGGGATGCTCCTCCGCGGTCTCGTCGCGGCCCCGCCGGCTCGCCCACTCGGACAGGTGGTTGAGGCCGTAGAGACCGCAGAGGGTCGCCAGGGCGATCATCAAGAGGTCGAACCAGTGGCCGGCCAGGTTCGCAACCAGGAGCCGCAGCGGCGCTCCGTGGCGCGGGTTGAGGGGATCCGTGCCCTCCCGGAACTCGACGACGTTCGGGATGCCGTCGCCGTCGAGGTCGCTCTCGCCGTCTCCGGCCGCGACGAGGGCGTCGGCCAGGAGCCCGGGGTCCCGGCTCCGGATCTCGAGGAAGCGGCGTTTGCCCAGGCGCTCGATGATCTCGTTTCCGAACGCGTTCAGGATCGGGCTCGCCACCTTCTGTCCCGGCTCGAAGGCGGCCCGGGCCACGTTCAGGCGCTCGAGCTCCTGGGCGTCGAGGGAGCGGATCTGACCGGGTCGGACCCCCTCCGGCCCTTCCGGGTTGGCGTGGCAGAAGCCGCAATCGACGTGGCGTCCCGAGTGCTGGTCGATCCAGGCCTTGAACTCGGGGTAGGCCCGGGCCGGCGCGCCCCGCCAGCCGGCGGCGAGCGCCACGAGGAGGACGGCGGCCCGGCGCCCTTTCGTCACTGCGCACCTCCGCGGAAGACCTCGTAGATGGCCTGGCCGAAGAGGGTGACGATGGCGAAGTAGAGGGCCGCCACCGCCGCCAGGATGCCGAGCGTCCGGCGGCCGGTGCGCCGGAAGATCCACGGCGCCGCGCCGACCACGGCGAGGGCCGCGCCGCTGCCCAGGGCGACCAGCCAGAAGGGCAAGAGCTCGAGGGGGTAGTAGACGAAGAAGAAGTACCACTCGGGCTTGATTCCTTCCGGGGTCGAGC
>CAZIIB010000206.1:0-6830 GCA_964539125.1 uncultured Thermoanaerobaculia bacterium
GAGCGCGACGCGGCACCGGACGCCCCCGACGTGGTGGTGGTGGACCGCGCGTGGGCCGAGCGCTACCTGCCCGGGGTCGACCCGGTCGGCAGGCGCTTCCACGGGGGCGGCGACTCCGCCTGGACCACCATCGTCGGCGAGGTGACCACGGTCAAGTACGGCGGCCTCGACCGCGCCGACCCGGGGACCGTCTACTGGCCCATGGCGGAGCGCTCCGCGGACTTTCCGTTCCCCCGTCTGAGCTCGCGCTTCGCGTACCTCGTGGTCCGCACCTCGGTCGACCCCGCCAGCCTGGCGCCCGCGATCCGGCGCACGGTCCAGGACCTCGACCCGGCGCTCCCGCTCTCCGACGTCGCGACCCAGGACGAGCTCCTGGCGGGCTCCCTCGAGGTACCGCGCCTGCTCTCGCTCCTGGTCGGCGCCTTCGCCGCCGCCGCCCTGCTCCTCTCGGTGGTGGGAATCCACGGGATCCTCTCGTACTTCGTCGAGCAGCACACCCGGGAGATCGGAATCCGGATCGCGCTGGGCGGGAGGCCGGCGAGCGTCCGGCGCATGGTGGTGGGCCAGGGGTTGCGGCTGGTCGTCACCGGCCTGGTGGTAGGAACCGTCGCGGCGCTGGCCCTCACCCGCTATCTCGAGAGCCTGCTCTTCGAGGTGGGCACCACCGACGTCCCCACGTTCGCGGGCGTGGTGGCGGGGACGCTGCTCCTGGCGCTCCTCGCCTGCCTCCTGCCGGCGCGACGGGCGGCCGGCGTCGACCCGGCCGCGACGCTGCGCAACGACTGAGCGGCGCACACGCCGCTGCGTGGTAGCCTGCCGCATCGCCGAATCCAGCCCGAACCCAGCGCCCCGTGGGCGGCTCTCCCAGGTCGCCTTCTTCCTCGACGATCCGCGCCCCCTCGAAGAGCTCGAGCGCCTCGACCCGGACCGGGGCTGGCGCGAGCTCGTCCGGGGCGAGCGCGTCTGGATTTTGAAGACGTTCCTCCACCTGCGGGCCGCCGGCCTTCCGGTCCGCCTGGTCGACGAAGCGCCCCGGGAGGGCCTCGTCGTCTTTCACGCCAAGCAGCGGCGCTCCCTCGAGCGCTCCCTGGCCGCCACCGGGCAGCGGTCCCCCGAGTGCATCCTGGCGGGAGTCCGGGCCGACCTCCGCCAGCCTCTGATCGCCGATTTCGAGATCCTCCAGAACGGCCGCTGGGCGGCGCCGCGGCGCTTCGCCGTGCCGCACTGGCCGCAGGGCGGGCTCCGGCCCCGGGACCCGGGGCGCGGCGAGCGAATCGTGCACGTCGCCTTCAAGGGGTTCGCGGGAAACCTGGCCGAGCCCTTCCGCGACCCCGCCTGGGCCGAGGCGCTCGCGCACCGAGGCCTCACCTGGCACGTCGACGCGGTGCCGTTCGCGGGCCTCTCGACCGACGAGGCGGCCCTCGACTGGAACGACTACTCCGAGGTCGACCTGGTGGTCGCCGTCCGGCCCCCGAATCGCGGCCTCTGGACCTCCAAGCCGGCCACCAAGCTGGTCAACGCCTGGCGCGCCGGGGTCCCCGCCCTGCTGGGACCCGAGTGGGCCTACCGCGAGCTCCGGCGGCATCCCCTCGACTACCTGGAGGTCGACTCGGTCGAGGAGGCCCTGGCGGCGATCGATCATCTCCGCGAGCACCCCGGGTTCTACCGCGCCATGGTCGAGCACGGCTCCGAGCGCGCGAAGGAGGTCACCGTCGAGGCGGTCAGCGCCCGCTGGGCGGAAGTCCTCTTCGAACAGATCCCCGCGCGGGTGGCCGCCGACAGGGGGCTCGCGCGCCTGCGCCGCTGGCCCCTCCCCGTGCGGGCGCTCCTGCGCCGCGCCCGGCGGCTGGCGGAGCTTCGCCCGGCGCGCTGAGTCGTCTCGGCGGACGGTTCCGGGGCGCCGCAGACGGGCTTGCAATCCTGGATAATTTGTGATATGGGAAACCCATTGAAATCATGGCAGAAGGAGCCCCCTTGGACTCGACGCTCGCCCGCTCACCCTTCGCCCTGTGGCTCGTGGCGCTCGGCCTCCTGGTCACCTCGGTCCCTGTCCGCGCCCAGTCTGCGCCTGCGCTTCCCCCCGCCCCGGGAACGCCCGCCCCCCGGCCCGCCGTCGCCCGGGCGTTGGACGAGGTCTCGCGCCTGGCCGGAGCGCCGGTGAAGGCCACGATCTCCCGGCGTAACGGAGCCGTAACCTTTCTCTCCGCCCGCCGCGACGCGCCGGTGCCGGTCTCCGCCGCGGGCGGAGCCGAAGACCGCGCCCGCTCGTTCCTCGCGGAGCACGGCGCCCTGTTCGGGCTCGCCGGCGGTGCGCGAGACCTGCTCCTCGAGCGAGTGACCGGCGCCGACGGCCTCGGCATGGAGCACGTGCGCTTCCGACAGACCTGGAAGGGGGTCCCGGTGGCGGGCGGCGAGATCTCGGTCCATCTGGTGGACGGCGGTGTGGCGGCGGTCGCCGCGCGTACCGTCACCGGGCTCGAAGGCGTCGGCGTGGTACCGGCCCTGCCGGCGGCTGCCGCGCGCCGCGCCGCTCTCGAGTCCCTGGCCCGGGGGATCGACCTCACCGGCGTCACCCTCTCCGAGCCGCGGCTCGAGATCTTCGACCGCGGCCATCTCGGCGGACCTCGCTTCCCTCCCCGCCTCGCCTGGTTCGTCGAGGCCCGCCGGATCGACCTGCGCGAGTACCTCTGGGTCGACGCGCGAACCGGCGCGGTGCTCCTGCGCTTCAGCCAGCTCACCACGGCCAAGAACCGCGAGATCCACGACGCCGACGATCCGGGCGACGGGGTGTTCAACGACCTGATCGGGACCATCGTGCGCACGGAGGGAGGCGGCGTCACCGGCGACAGCGACGCGGACACCGCCTACGACTACGCCGGTGACACCTACGACTACTACTCCACCGAGCACGGCCGCGACAGCTTCGACGACGCCGGCGGCAAGCTGATCTCGACCGTCCACTTCTGCCCCGACGCGGCGCATTGCCCCTATGGCAACGCCTTCTGGAACGGCGCCCAGATGGTCTACGGCGAGGGCTTCCCGGTGGGCGACGACGTCGACGCCCACGAGCTCACCCACGCGGTGACCGAGCGCACCGCCGAGCTCTTCTACTACATGCAGTCGGGGGCTCTCAACGAGTCGTTCTCCGACGTCTTCGGCGAGACGGTCGACCTGACCAACGGCGCCGGCACGGACACCCCGGCGGTGCGCTGGCTCCTCGGCGAGGACCTCGCCGGCGGCGCCATCCGGGACATGGAGGACCCGACGGTCTACGGTGATCCGGGCAAGATCGGCGACCCGGAGTTCGACTGCACCGACCCCGGAGGCGACGGCGGCGGCGTCCACACCAACAGCGGCGTGCCCAACCACGCCTACGAGCTCATGGTGGACGGCGGCAACTACAACGGCCACTCGGTCACGGGCATCGGGCTGACCAGGGCGGGCGACATCGAGTACCGGGCGCTCACCGTCTACCTGCTCTCGTCGTCCGGCTTCCAGGACGACGTCGACGCCCTCCTCCAGTCGTGCTACGACCTCGTGGGCGTCGACGGCATCACGACCGGCGACTGCACCTCGGTCCGGGACGCGCTCGACGCGGTCGCCATGGGCTCGCCCTGGCCCTGTACCGGCGCGGCCTCGCCCGCCCCGGACCTCTGCGACCCGTGGGACGATCCCTCGTACCTCTTCTTCGACGACTTCGAGGAGTTCCCGGGTGACGGCGACGGCGACCCTGCCTACCTCACCAACTGGAGCCAACACATCCTGACCTCGGTCAACGGCGTCGCGGGCCAGGGCCACTGGAACGTTTGCTGCCTGGGGCCCTACGCCACCAGCGGCCACGGGAACCTGTTCGGCTACGACTGGCAGTACAAGGGCGACTCGGCGGTGGAGATGGTCTCGAACGTCTCGATCCCGGCCGGCGGCGCCTTCCTCCACTTCGACCACGCCTACGGCTTCGAGAACTACGGCTCGATCCACTACGACGGCGGAGTGATCGAGTACAGCACCAACAACGGAGCGAGCTGGAGCGACGCCGGCGGCCTGATCGATTCCGGACGGGACTACGACGCCGTCCTGACCACGACGAGCGACAATCCGATCGAGGGCCGGAGCGCCTTCTGCGGCGACTCCTACGGGTACACGGGCACCCGGCTCGATCTCTCGAGCCTCGCCAGCCAGTCGGTCCGGTTCCGCTTCCGGATCGGGACCGACTTCATCGCGAGCGACTACGGCTGGTACATCGACGACTTCGGGATCTACACCTGCGAGCCGGCGTGCACCGTCGCCGACCTCGTGCTCTCCAGCGGCACGGTGACCGGGAAGACCAAGGAGGCCGCCTGCAACTCGATCGAGGCCGGGACGAGCTACGGCGTGGCCGGGGGCGGCGACCTCACCCTCGTCGCTCCCCACGTCCGCTTCACCGACGGCTTCTCGGTCGCCTCCGGAGGGAAGCTCGCGGTGGTGATTCATTAGGAGTGCGTGAGCCTTGCCCTCCGGGAGGAGAGGGACGCCCCCGCCCCGTCCAGCGCTCGAGAGGGTGCCTCGAACAGGGAGTCTGGCTACGCGGTCTCGATCTCGACGCCGCCCACCATCCCCGCCACGAGGTTGTAGACGGCGCTCCCGATCAGGCCCGCCACGAACCCGATGCAGCCGTAGATGATCGGCAGCAGGATGACCGCCCCGACGCCGAACAGGGCGCCGAGCCACGCCTCGCCCGACGACTGGTCGAGGGCCGAGCTGAAGGCCGCGCCGAGCAGGGAGAAGAGGGAGAAGAAGAGGCCCAGGAGCAAACCGATCAGGGCGTACATGACGCCCATCACCTTGGCCAGCGAAAGCACACGAAAGCGCCGGATCACCATCCGCGACCTCCTTGGAACGAAGTCCGAACGACCCTCTGAAACGTCGAGTTGACAGGGAGTCTACCCGAGTCCCGATCTCGGTGCAGAGGTCGGCGGAGACCCGACTTCGCGGTGGGCGGCGAGAATGGCCTTCCGAGCGTCCTCTGGGAGGTACTTGACCGCCTCGCGGACGGTGAGGCCGGCGGCCCGTTGAGCCCGCGGGAGGAGCCACTCGGCGACCAGGGCCGGGCGCTTCTTGCCCACTTCGCGGAGGACCCAGCCGATCGCCTTGCGGATGAAGAACTCCCGATCCTCCAGCATGGCATCGGCGTAGCGGGCGAAGCGCTCGAAGTTCCCGGCCCCGCGCCGCAGCGGGAGGAGGTGGACCAGAAGCGCCGCCCGCCGGACCCAGAAATCCTCGTCCGCCGCCCAACGGTCCAGGGTGGTCTCGACCTCCGGAAACCGCGGCTCTTCCCGCTCGATCAGGGGTCCAGCGATCGATGGTGCGAGGGCGTCCACCAGGGCCCACGTGTGGGAGTCGCGGATCAGCCTCTCGAGGAAGAGGAGGTCCCGGACCTCCAGGAGACCCACCCGCAGCGTCAGGAGCTCCGTCGCGGCCGCCTGGAGCTCGAAGATCCCGCGGCCCCAGAGCGCCTCGGCCAGGGCCAGCAGGGCTCGGCGGTCGAGCTCCGGCTCCTCCCGCAGCAGGCGCTTCACCTCCCGCCGGAGGTTCGGCGTATCGACCCCCAGGAGCTCCAGGTCGCTCTTGAGATACGCCTTGGCGCCGACGGCGCGCTCTTCGGTCCCCAGGCCGCGGAGGCGGCGTTCCAGCCGGCCCGCGAGCTCGGAGGCGGCGAGCGTCATGGCCGGCGTACGAGGTTGGAGCCGGTGTCCAGGAGGGGCTCGCGCACCGCCTTGGCCAGGGCCTCGCGGGCGCGGTCGCGGAAGGCGGCGAGGGCGCGGAAGCCCGCGGCTTCGGGCGGCGGCTCGAGGGGCGCGAGCACCCGGACCTCGATCCGGCCGGGGCGGGGCAGACGGCTCTCCCCCGGGAGCACTCGACGGGTGCCGATCAAGGCCACGGGCACCACCGGCACCCGGTGCTCCGCCGCCAACCGAAAGGCTCCCAGGCGAAAGGGCAGGAGGCCCGCGGTGCCGGCGAAGGTGCTCTCCGGGAACACGTGAACGGGAGCCCCGCCGCCGAGCACGTCGGAGGCCGCGTCCAGGGCGTCGAGGCGGCCGCCGGCGGTGGCGCGGTCCACGGCGACGGCGCCCAGGCGCCGCACGTAGCGGCCGACCACGGGCCAGGAGAAGACCTCGCGCTTCGGGGTGAAGATCAGGGGGCGATCGAAGGCGGCGAGGAGCGCCAGGGCGTCCAGGTAGCTCGCGTGGTTGCTCACCGCCACGAACGCACCGGGCGGCAAGTGGCCCGTGACCCGCGGAGCCAGGCCGGTCAGCCTCCCGGCCAGGCGGAGCGCCCGGTGGACGATCCGCCACGCCGAGCCCCGGGTGCGGCAGAAGGCGAGGCCGAGGCCTGCGGCCAGCAGGGCGAGCTTGGCCACCAGGGCGAAGGCATAGACCCCGTAGAGCCAACGACCCACGGCGCTCGCCGCTCGGCCGATCCGCCCCGCGACCTCCCGCGCCGCCAAGCCGGCGACCACCCGTCGGGTTCCGTGACGGCCGGGCGCCGCCAGGGTCCCGGAGAGGAGCCGTTCTCGGCTCTCCCGGCGCCGGAGCTTGCCACTCGAAGTCTTGGGCAGGGTCCCGGGCGCCACCAGCTCCACGCGATCCGCCGGAGTGCCGACGGCCGCGGCGACCGCCTCGGTGATCCGGCGGGCGAGCTCGTCGTGACCGGCGGCGGGCTGCCGGGTCTCGGCCACCACCACGATCGCCTCGCCGCGGAGTGGGTCCCGCTGGTCGAAGGCGACCACGCAACCCTTGCGCACGCCGGGAACGCCGGCGGCGGCCCGCTCGATGTCCTGGGGGTGATACTTG
>CAZIIB010000207.1:0-6792 GCA_964539125.1 uncultured Thermoanaerobaculia bacterium
GGGGGCGTCCCCTTCCCCCCTGGGGGGTGGGAAGGGGATCGAGGGGTTGCGGGGGGGACCCGAAGGATCCAGCGGTCTGGAGTAGCCGATCAGGTGAGCGTAGTCTCGACTGCTGGACGTGGGCGGGGGATTACGGCTGACGGAGACGAGAACCTCACGAGCTATGGCGCGGTGAATCCACGGCGTCGGCCCTCAGCAAAACCACCGTCACGTTGTCGTGCCCGCCCCGGGCGTTGGCCTCGGCCACCAGGGCCCGGCACGCCCCGTCGAGCCCGTCGTCCGCGGTCGCCAGAAGGCTGGCCTCTATGTCCCGATCGTCGAGCATGGTGGTCAGACCGTCCGAGCACAGGAGGATCGCGTCGCCGGGCTCGAGCCTCACCTCGGTCACGTCGACGCAGACCTCGATGTCTCCCCCCAGGGCGCGGGTGACCACGTTCTTGAGCGGATGGTCCCGGGCCTGCTCCTCCGAGAGGAACCCGGCGACCACCTGCTCGTTGACCCAGGTGTGGTCCTGGGTGAGGAGCTCGAGCCGCCCGTCGTGCAGGCGGTAGGCCCGGCTATCGCCGACGTGGGCGACCGCCGCCTCGCCGTCCCGCACCAGGCAGCCCACCACCGTGGTGCCCATGCCGTAGAGGGTGCCGTCGTGCTGGATCGCCGAGAGCACCTGGTCGTGCGCGAGCCGGACGGCGGTCTTGAGGACGTTGGCGGACCGGCCCAGCCCCGAGTCGTAGGCGAACGGCCAGGTCTCGTCCGGTTCCTCGCTGCGCTCGACGAAGGCGCGGATGGCGTCGACCGCCATGCGCGCGGCCACCTCCCCGTGGCTGTGGCCGCCCATGCCGTCGGCCACCACGTAGAGCTCGTGGCCGGTGTCGATCTCGAAGCAGTCCTCGTTGTGGCTGCGGACCCTCCCGGCGTCGGAGCGCCCGCCGGCGCTCACCCGTACCGTCACGTCGCCTTCCCGAAGAAGCCCCGGCGGCCCTTCCGGCCCTTGCGCAGCTCCTCGAGGGCGCTCTCGACCTCCGCGTCGGAGCCGCCCCAGGTCAGGGCCTCCTGGAAGAACTGTTCGGCCCGGTCGGCCTTGCCGGCGCGAACGAAGAGCCTGCCCGCCAGTTTCAGATACGACGGCTTCATGGGCTTGAGCTCGCAGGCGCGCTCGACGGCGTCCACGGCGCGGGAGAGCCAGCGCGCCTCGCGGCTGCAGGTCAGGGCCAGGTTGAACCAGGCCTGAGGGTTCTTGGGCTCGACCTGGGTCGCCCGGTCGAAACTATCGGCCGCCGCGCTGAAGTTTCCCGCCTTGTACGCCTGCACCCCCCGGGCGAGGTAGGTCTTGACGAGCTGCCCGCGGTCCGCTTCTTTCGAGGAACGGGAACGCTGCCCTCCGGGGCGCGACAGGTCGAGGTCGTGGACTCGCCGCCGCTCGGGATCGGTGAGCACGTTGAAGGCCTCGGTGAGGGTCTGGAACTCCACTTCGGCGGCCTCCTTCTCCGCTCCCCGGAAGCGGTCGGGATGCTTCTCGCGAGCCAGCTGCTTGAACCGGCCGCGGATCTCCTCTTCGCTGGCGCCCGGGGAGACTCCCAGGACTCCATAGTAATTCTTCGCCATGTGGAGTCACCTGCGCTTCATTTTATACAAGCGGTCGGCCTGGGACCGCACCGCGCTCGAGACGTTGTGGTCCCGGACCAGGAGGGAGAGCTCGCGAACCGAGAGCCGGGGTAGCAGCCGAATCGCCACGCCGGGGGGCGTTCGCGGGTTGTGGACCAGGGCGTGGGCGACCTTGTACTTGGTGATCCACTCCCGGTGGCGTCCCACCTCGTCGAGGACTTCCCCGAGCACCGAGCGGCTTCCCGCGATCTGCTCGACGTCTCCGTCGCTGACGCCACCGTCGCTGATCGAGGCCACGGCCACCTGCGGGTTGCGGTCCTTGACCAGGATGAGGCGCAGCGTGCGCGAGGCCCCGCGCGCGAGCCGGCGCCGCACGGGAAGCGGGAGAGCGCGGATCTGGGCGTCGGTGAGCCCGGTCTGGACGTCGACGTCTCCGGTCGACGGCGTCCGGCGGGCCACCTCGATCGCCTCCGCCACCTCTTCGTCCGTGGCCTCCGGCACCTCCTTCGGCGCCTGCGGCTCCTCGCGGGGCAGGAGATGCTCCCGGTACTCGAGGATGCGCCGCCGGGAGTACGCGGAGAGGCCCGGGTTCTCCTCCAGGGCCCTGAGGATCTGCGGCCGCTTGAGGATCGCGTCCTGGCGCTGGAGGAGCACCTCCTGGAGGTTGGGAGAGAGGCTCCGCCCCATGTCGGCCAGCAGCTGAAGTGGTGCGTCGCGGCGGCGCAGGATGGTCTCGAGGATCACCGGATCGTCACTCGAGCGCCCGTAGTGCTCGAGCACCTCTCGACGCGCTCCATGCCGGATCAAGGCGCTCACCCGGGCCGGAGACAGGGCCTCGAGGCTCGCGGTGGCGGCGGCGGCGAGCGTCTCGTCCCGGCCATGGGCGAGGGTGATCTGGAGGGGGACCAGCTCCTCGGGGGGCAGAGGGACGAGCCCTTCAGCGGCCAGCCGGGAGAGATCCGGAGCCTCGCCGGACAGGACGCGTTCGACCAGGAGTTGCCGGCTCTCGGACACGGTTCAGGGTGTGGGAGTCGGCTCGGGGCCCGCGGTGGGCTGGGCCCCGGTCGCCGCCGGAGCGGAGGGCCCGGAGGGAGGGGACGCGGCGTCCGGTGCGGCCCCGCTCACGGGCGCGTCGATCTCGAGATGTCGAACCTGCCCGGGTGCCGCGTCGAAGGCGTAGGGCTTGCCGTTGACCTCGATCTCCACCGCGCCGCCGTTGCCCAGCCGCAGCTCGACCTTCTTCTGGGCCTGGAGCTGAAGCGACTCACCCTGCACCCGCATCTCGGCCACCCGGGGCTCGCCGTCGACGCTGGCCTCGACCCAGCAGTCCTGGCGGAAGTCGAGAGTGACGGTGAGCGGCACGTGCTGGTCCCGGATCGTCGCGGGTGGCGGCGGAGCGGGAACCGGCGGCTTCTGGACCTCGGGCGGGGCGACGCCCGGCGGTGGGGCTCCGGCACCCGAGCTCGGGCCGCCCTTCATCAGCCGGGGGATCAGGAAGACCAGGGCCAGGAGGACGGCCGCGACCAGCACCACCAGCACGACGTTCTTCCACACGCCCGCCGCGGCCGGCAGGCGAGAGGGCGAGGCGGAGCTCTCCTCCTGCTCGTCGGGCTCCGGCTCGTCGCCTCGGCGCGCCACGAGGAAGCGGTTGACCGCCTCGTCCGGGTCCAGCCCCACGTACTTGGCGTACTGGCGCAGGAAACCCTTGGCGAAGACGATCGCCGGCAGCAGGTCGAAGCGCTCTTCCTCGAGCGCCTGGAGGTATCTGAGACTGATCTTCGTCGCGTCCGAGATCTCGCGCAGGGTGATCTCGCGCATCTCGCGCTGCTGCCGCAGCCAGGTCCCGAAAGGGATCGCCTCGGAGTCCGCCTCGCGCTCCCAGGGAGGCGGCGGTCGGTTGCCGGTTCGTTGCAACTCGTCGGTCATCGCCCAGGAGGGACCCGTCGGCTGCCGCGCCCCGGCGCCGCGACTGGATGGTCCAGCACTCCGGCGCCCCGCCAGGGGGTACCCAGCTCTTCGGAATCGGCGGATTGGGTCAGCTCGAGCAGCCTGCCCTCGGCCCTCAACTGTATGTCTCCAGGGCTCTTGGGGTCAAATGAGCTCTGCCAGGTGCCCCCCGCATCCCCTCGATCCCCTTTCCACCCCACAGGGGGGAAGGGGACGCCCCCACCCGCGGGCTCCCACGGTCGGTCCCGCCACTCAGCGGGCCTCTCCGAGGAGCACCTCCGCCCGCCGCTTCACCACCGGGGAGAGGCGCGGCCGGCGGGCCAGCGTGCGCAGGTCCGACTTGCGCAGGTAGGGCAGGATTCCGAGCACCGTGCCCACTCGCGTCCTCGGGTTGAGACAGAGGGCCAGCCGGACCTCGTAGCGCATCCCCCACCGCCGGTGGCGGGCCACCACCTCCAGCACCTCGGGGCGGGCGTCCTCGCTCGCGGCCAGGGGCAGGAGCACCCCCTCGGTGAGGCGGGGGTTCTCCAGCAGGGACGCCACCACCCGCGCGCTCGGATCGTGGCGCAGGCGGCCGAGCACACGCGAGGCGGCCCGGCGGGCGAGGGCCGACCTCTCGCCAACCGCCAGGGCCGGCAGACGGGCGATCAGCCGTCGGTCCGCGGCCCGGCGCACCGTCGGCCGCACCCGGGTGTCGAGGCCGAGCTCCACCAGGTCGCGCCAGAACAGGGCCGGCACGAAGCGCAGGGCGAGGGGCTCGGGCGTGCGCGGGTGGAGGGCGATCAGCCGCTTGATCTCGTACGCGGGGAGCAGCCGGCCCTGGGCGGCCAGGATCTCGATCCCTTCGCGCCCCAGGAAGGGGTTGCGCAGCGCCTGCTGGGCCGCGGCCAGATCGAGCTCAGGGGCGTGGCGCCGCAGAAGCGCCAGGAGCTCGTCGCCGTCGACCTCCCGCAGCCGGTGGGCAAGGGCTCGGGGTCCCGGACCCGTCATGGCGTCAATGTACCCTCTTTCGCCCCCGGCTTCGCCTCGAACCCCGGGAGAGCGGGGACCGGCATCGCCTGCCGCTCTCCGACCTGTTAGTCTCTTCAGCCCGATGACGATCTCTCGAGACATCAAGCACTACCTGGAAACCGAGGACTTCGACGCCATCGAGGACGAGTGGCTCGGCCGGCTGGCCGAGGGCTCGGCCGACCTCGGCTACTACGCGGGCATCGCGCGGGCCCTGGTCGGCGCCGGCGAGGAGGAGCGCTCCCGCTTCCTCCTCGAGATGCTCGACGATCACCTGCGCGAGCACGCGAGCTGGGAGACCCGCCTCGACCTGCTGCGCAGGGCCGGCAGCCTGCTCTTGGACCCGGAGGCGCTTCACCCGGAGATCCTCGCCACGCTCGAGAAGCTCCACGGCGCCAGCGCGAGCTTCACGGGCCTGGTCAAGGCCGTCCGGCTGGACAAGGCGCCCCACGACCTGGGGAAGACCTGGGAGAAGGTCGACCGCCTGCGCCAGCTCGTGCCATTCGACGTCGGGACCGTGGTCTGGATGGAGGGCAAGGGCGCCGGGCGGGTGATCGACGTGAACCTGGAGCTCGAGAGCCTGAAGGTCGACTTCGAGCGCGCACCGGGGCTGACCGTCGGGTTCCGGGCCGCCCCGAAGCTGCTCGAGGTCCTGGGCCCCGCGCACGTGCTGCGCCGCAAGATCGAGGAGCCCGAAGCCCTGAGCGCCCTCGGCGAGTCGGATCCGGCCGAGCTCCTGCGCGTGGTGCTGACCAGCTTCGACCGCCCGCTGACGGCCAACGAGATCCGCACCCACCTGGTCGGGATCGTGGACGAGGGCCGCTGGACCCCTTGGTGGGGTACGGCGCGCAAGCACCCCCAGGTCGTGGCCCACGGCTCGGGCCGCCACACCTACACCTGGCTCGCCTCGGAGGAAGACGCGGTCGAGGCGGTCTGGAGCCGCTTCGACGCGGCCGACGCCTCGACCCGGCTCGGGCTGCTCAAGAAGGAGGGTACCCGGGATCCCGAGCTCGCGGCCCGGATGGTCCGGGAGCTGGCCGCGACCGCTCGCGAGAGCGCCGGCGAGAACCCGGGGCTCGCCTTCGAGATCGCCTGCGCGCTGGAACGGGACGGCGAGACCGAAGGCGCCTCCGAAGACGTCCCGCGCCCCGCGGAGCTGGTTCGCGACTCCGACCCCAAGCTCCTCCTCCGTGGCATCTCCGACCGCGGTTGGAAGGAGCGGGCCTACAGGCTGGTGCGCGAGTTGCGCGACGACTGGCCCGGGGTCTACGCCAACCAGCTCGGCGAGGAAGAGGACGCGCGCATCCTCGACCTCCTCGCCGACGCCCTGGCCGCCGAGGCGCCGCAGGCCCTTTGGCGCTTCACCGACGCCCTGGCCGGTCAGCCGCACAAGAATCCCGCCGCCTTCACCTGGCTCGCGGAGCGGGCCGCCGAGGACGAGACGCTGCGCGCCCGCGGCCCGCTGCGCCTCCTCCAGCAGCTCTTCTCCGCCCTGGTGGACAAGCGCTTCGTCCCCTACCGCCAACGCCTGGTCAAGCTGGTCGAGTCGGGTGGCACCGCTCCGCGTCTGCTCGACCACCTCGAGCCCCGCCACGCCGCCCAGGCCGAGGAGGTGATCCACAAGGCGGCGGGCCTCGAGTCCTACCAGCGCGACGCCCTGACCAACGCCCTCCACCTGCGCCACCCGGTGCTTCGCGGCGAGGGAACCCTGCAGGTGATCTACTCGACCCCCGAGGCGATCGCGGCCCGGCGCAAGGAGCTCGAGACCCTGGTCAAGCGCGACCTGCCGGCGAACCGCAAGGCGATCGAGGAAGCCCGGGCCCTGGGCGACCTGCGCGAGAACTTCGAGTACAAGTCGGCGCGTCAACGCCACGAGTACCTCTCCTCGCGCCAGGCCAAGCTCGAGCGGGATCTCTCCCTGGCCCGCCCCATCGACGTCGCCAACATCGATCTCTCCCAGGTCCGGATCGGCAGCCGGGTGGAGCTCTCGAGCGACGGCGCCCGGCGCACCATCACCATCCTCGGCCCGTGGGACTCGAAGCCCGAAGAGGACGTTCTGGCCTACGAGTCGGACCTGGCCCAGAGCCTCCTCGGCAAGAAGGTGGGCGACGAGGTCGAGGCCGGCGGCGCGACCTGGGCGATCACCTCGATCGGCAGCTACACCGACGGGTGAAGACGTAACAAAGAAGGTGGGAGGGGCCGTCCCCTTCCCCCCTTCAAGGGTGGGAAGGGGAT
>CAZIIB010000208.1:0-6787 GCA_964539125.1 uncultured Thermoanaerobaculia bacterium
CCCGGTGCGCATGATGAAGTAGCCGATCATGCTGATCACCAGGATGCCGTAGACCAGCCCCATGAGACGCACGTTGAGGCGCATGTCGCCGTTCAGGATGTGGCTGAACTCATGGGCCACCACCCCCTGGAGCTCGTCGCGGGAGAGCAGCGTCATGGTGCCGGCGGTCACCGCGATCACGGCATCCTCGCGGGAGAGGCCGGCGGCGAAGGCGTTGATCGCGCGCTCGTTGTCGAACACGTAGACCTCGGGCACCGGGGTGCCCGAGGCGATGGCCATCTCCTCGACCACGTTGAGCAGCCGGCGCTCGTCGGCGCGCGAGGTGTTGGGGTCGACGGGGCGCCCGCCGAGGAGCATGGCGACAGCCGAGCCGCCGGAGCTGAGCTGCCAGGTCTTGAACAGGCTGCCGCCGGCGATCACCAGCAGGGTCGCCGTCGCCACCATGAAGAAGAGCTGGAGGTTGACCAGCCCTCCGTGGCCGGCGCCGGTGCGCACCTCGGCGCCGAAGACGAGGAGCACGACCGCCAGGTAGATGGCGACCACGATCGAGACGACCGCCATGGCGAAGAGCGCGACGAGCCGCCGCGACGTGCGGCGCGCCGCGTCCTGGTGCGCGAAGAAGTCCATCGGAGTGCGCGGACGAAGACCCGGGGGGTCCGGTGCGGCGGAGCCCCTGGGAACCTCAGGTGAACTTGACCTGCGGCGCCTCGCGCTCCTCCGGCGCCTGGATCTCGAAGAGCTCGGCCGCCTGGAAGCCGAACATGTTGGCCATGATCACCGTCGGGAAGGTCTCACGAGCCGTGTTGTAGCTGGTCACGGCGTCGTTGAACGCCTGACGGGAGAAGGCCACCCGGTTCTCGGTGGAGGTCAGCTCCTCCATGAGCTGGGCCATGGTCTGGTTGGCCTTGAGGTCCGGGTAGGCCTCGGCCAGGGCGAAGAGGCGCCCGAGGGTGCCCGAGAGGGCGCCTTCGGCCCGGCTCAGGTCGTGCATCGCCCCGGGGTCGCCCGGATTGCCGGCCGCCTGCTCGCGCGCCGACACCGCCTGGTTGCGCGCCGCCACCACCTCCTCCAGCGTGCCGCGCTCATGGGCGAGGTAGCCCTTGGCCGTCTCCACCAGGTTGGGGATCAGGTCGTGGCGCCGCTTGAGCTGGACGTCGATCTGGGCAAAGGCGTTCTTGTACCGGTTGCGCAGCGTCACCAACCGGTTGTACATGCCGGCCACGAACAGCGCCAGCACCACGATCACTGCCAGGATCACCAGTCCGCCGATCATCCGTTGAGTCCTCCCGTGCCTTGTACGCGGTAGGCATCCAGAGTATTCAACTCCGGGCCACGGTACAAGGCCGGATGCCCACGAGACCTCGCGTCGCGGTAGAGGAGTCGACTCGGCGGGCGCAGCGGACGGCGGGAGGGTGCGTCCCCTTCCCCCGGGGCACCGCGTCGCGAAGCGGCGTGGTCGGGTGGGAAGGGGATCAAGGAGTTTCGGGGGGGACCCGCGCCGCGACGCGGCGGATACTGGCGGCGATCTCCACCGGCACCTCCTCCTGGAGGAAGTGGCCCGCGGCGGTGCGGGTGACCTCGGCCGCGGGCAGGAGCGTCTCGATCCAGCTCCGGACACGCCCCAGGATCGGGTCTCGGTCGCCCCAGACGATGGCCGCCGGCCCCTCGAAGCCCTCGACCACCTCGCGGCATCGGTCGAGGCCTGGGATCGACGGGTGATCGAAGGAGGCCGGAACCATGCGGGCGAGGGCCAGCGGGGCGGCGTTGCGGGCCCAGCCGCGGAGGGGGTAGCGGTAGGCCCGGGCGACCCGGCCGCGGATCGAGGCGCGGTCGCCCTGCACCGACCCGAGGGCGCGCTGGGGAAACCCGAGGAGGCGGAACGCGAGGGTGGAGACGACCGGCAGGTTGGCGAAGCGGTGGAACGCGGTCCGCCGGAAGCCCGCCTTGGGCGGGCTGGCGACCGTGTTCATCAGCACCAGGCCGGCCAGGCGTTCGCGCCGTTCGGCGAGCATCCGGAGGCCGATCGGTCCGCCCCAGTCGTGGCCCACGAAGACGAAGGGACCGGCCAGGTCGGCGAGGCCGTCGGCCAGCTCGCCCAACCAGCGGGCGTGATTCTCCAGGGTGTGGGCGGCCATCCGGTGCGGCTTCGCGGACAACCCGAGGCCGACGAGATCGGGCATCACCAGGCGCAGCCGGTCGCCGCCGAGCTCCCGCGCCACCTTGCGCCAGAGAAAGCCCCACGTGGGGTTGCCGTGGAGCAGGAGGACCGGCGGCGCCCCCTCAGGCCCGGCGATCATGACGTGCATCGACCCGGCGCTCACCGGCACCGAGAAGCGCTCGAAGGGCACCATCTCGGCGAGCCAGGCGGGCAGCGCGGGGGGATCCAGGCGTTTCACGGTCTCCTCCTCCTCGAAGGTGTACCACAGCGCGCCCACTGGCGCCGGCCCCCTCCTCCGGGTGAGGCCCCGGGGCACGGTGCGTGGTAGAACCGGAGCCGTGAGCGTCCGGCGTGGCGAAGCCAACGGTACACCGGAACCGGTCTCCTCCGGCCCGGGAGGATCGAGCGGCGAGACGACTCCGTGGCACGCCCTCGGACCGGAAGAGGCCCTCGCCCGCCTCGACGTGCGCGCCGAGGCGGGGCTCTCGGAGGAGGAGGCCGCCGCGCGCCTCCTGGCCCACGGCCCGAACGAGATCGCCCGTGCCGACGGCCCGCATCCGGGGCGGATCTTCCGGCGCCAGCTCGCCGAGCCTCTGGTCCTGGTTCTGCTGATCGCGGCGGCGGTCTCCGGCGGCGTCTGGCTCGTCGAACGAGCGGAGCCCTTCCCCTCCGACGCCGCCGTGATCCTGGCCATCGTCGCGGCCAATGCCCTGCTCGGCTTCTTTCAGGAGTACCGCGCCGAGCGCGAGGTGGAATCGCTGCGTGCCATGACCGCGCCCGAGTGCACCGTACGCCGGGCCGGGAGGGTCGAGCGCATCTCCTCGGCCCGCCTGGTCCCCGGCGACGTCCTCCTCCTCGAGAGCGGAGACCGGGTGCCCGCCGACGCCCGGCTGATCCACACCGCCAGCCTGCGGACCGACGAGTCACCCCTCACCGGCGAGTCGCTGCCGGTCGCCAAGAGCTCCGCGGCGGCCCCCGAGGCCGGGATCGAGGTCGCCGACCGGGCCGGAATGGTCTACCTGGGCACGGTGGTCGCCAACGGACGGGCCGAGGCGGTGGTGGTGGCCACGGGCCGCGCCACCGAGATGGGCGCCGTCGCCAGCTTGCTGGAGCGGACCGACGACGAGGAGACGCCGCTCCAGCGCGATCTCTCCCGGGTCGGGCGACAGCTCGGTTGGCTGGTGCTCGCGATCTCGGCGGTGGTGGCCACGGCCGGAGTGGCCCGCGCCGGCACCTTCTCGCTCCCGGTCGTCACCGAGATGGTGCTGTTCGCGGTCGCGCTGGCGGTGGCCGCGATCCCCGAGGGGCTTCCGGCCGTGGTGACGGCGGCCCTCGCCCTGGGCGTGCACCGGATGGCCGAGCGCCACGCCATCGTCCGTCGCCTCCCCGCGGTGGAGACCCTGGGCAGCGCCACGGTCATCTGCAGCGACAAGACCGGCACCCTCACCCGCAACGAGATGACGGTGCGCGAGGTCGTGCTGGGGACCGGCCGCGAGATCCGGGTGGGAGGCGACGGCTGGAGCCCCGGAGGAGGGTTCACCGAAGCGGAAGGCCGCGAGCTTCCGGCCGGCGACCCGGAGCTCGGCCGGCTGCTCCTGCTGGCGGCGCTCGACAACGACGCGACCCTGGTCGCCCGCGACGGGGACCGGGGATGGCGGGTGGAGGGCGACCCGACGGAGGGCGCTCTGCTGGTGGCGGTGCGCAAGGCGGGCCTCGACGAGCGGGAGCTCCGCCAGAGCCATCCCCGCCTGGGGGAGATCCCGTTCAGCTCGGAGCGCCAGCGGATGACCACGCTCCACCACCTCGACGACCGGACGACGGCGGTGGTCAAGGGCGCTCCCGAGACGATCCTCGAGCGGTGCGCCCGGATTCGCTCCGGCGGGGAGGTCGCGGCCCTCGACGGCACCACCCGCCGGGCCCTCCTGGCGCTCGACGAGGAGCTCGCCGGCCGGGCGCTCCGCACCCTCGCCCTGGCCAGCGGACCGGCCGGTGACCGGGCGGAGGACGCCGGCGGCGACCTGGACCCCGCGGTCGTGGAGCGCGACCTGGTGTGGGAGGGGCTCCTCGGCATGATCGACCCGCCGCGGCCGGGCGCCGCCGAGTCGGTGGCCCGGGCGCGCCGCGCCGGCGTCCGGACGGTCCTCGTGACCGGCGACCACCTGCAGACCGGCCTGGCGGTGGCGCGCGAAGTGGGGATCGCCGGGCCCGAGTCCCCGTCGATGACGGGCCGCGAGCTCGCCACGTTGGACGACGAGGAGCTGGCCGCGGCCGTCGGGCGGGTGAGCGTCTACGGCCGGGTGCGGCCGGAGGACAAGCTGCGCATCGTCCGCGCCCTGGCCGCCCAGGGAGAGGTCGTCGCCATGACCGGCGACGGCGTCAACGACGCCCCGGCCCTCAAGGAGGCCGCCATCGGGGTGGCCATGGGGGTCGCCGGCACCGACGTGGCTCGGGACGCGAGCGACATGATCCTCGCCGACGACGACTACTCGACCATCGTCGGAGCCATCGCCGAGGGGCGCAAGATCTTCGACAACCTGCGCCGGTTCATCCGCTATCTGCTGTCGAGCAACGCCGGGGAAGTGCTGACCATGCTGGCGGCGATCCTCGCCGGTCGGCCCCTGGGGCTGGTGGACCCCTCGGGCGGGTTGCTCCTGCCGCTGGCGGCGGTCCAGATCCTCTGGATCAACCTGGTGACCGACGGCGCCCCGGCCCTCGCCCTGGGGGTGGCTCCGGCCGAGCCCGGCTCGATGGAGCGCCCCCCCCGCGACGCGCACGAGACGGTGATCGGCGGCTCGACCTGGGGGATGATCGCGTTGGTGGGAGTGGTGATGACGGCGGGGACGCTGTTCGTGCTCGACGCCTACCTGCCCGGGGGCCTCACCGAGCTCGCGGTTCCCGGCGCCTCCGCCGGGTACCCGGCCGTGCTGCGCGCCCGGACGGCCGCCTTCACCACCCTGATGCTGTTTCAGATGGCGAACGTCTTCAACTGCCTGAGCCCGGTGAGGAGCGTTTTCCGGAGCCGCGTGGGCGAGAACCGCTGGCTCCTGGGCGCGGTCGGTCTGAGCCTCGCCCTCCACGCGGCGGTGATCTACTGGGGTCCGCTCCAGCGCGCCTTCGAGACGGCCCCGCTGTCGGCCGGCGATTGGGCGTTCTCCACCACCGTGGCCCTCTCGGTCGTCGCGGTCTCGGAGATCGCCAAGCTCGTGGCGCGCCGGAGCCGAGCTCGCCACCGGATGTAAGATCTACATCGACTAGCTGCTGACCAGCCGGCGGCCTTCTCCCGCCAGGCTGCCGACCCGGCGGACGAGACGGCGCTTGGTGCCTTTGCCCAGGGAGCCGAACTCGTCGACCTTGCCATGGTCGACCACGTAGACCCGCGGGAACTGGCCCACGTTGCCCTGCTCGTCGAACTGGATGAAGCCGGTCACGCCCCGGTAGTCGGACAGACCGCGCAGCCCCTTCCAGATGTTCCAGGGCACGGCTTCCTCGTCGGCCACGCTGCGGGCCAGGACCATCAGGGCGTCGTAGCCGTGGGCCGCGTAGATCCCGGGATCCTCTCCGTACTTGGCTCGGTAGGCCTGGACGAAGGCGCGCACGCGGGGGTCCTTCTGCGCCGGATCGAAGCCGCTGCGCGAGAAGATCAGTCCCTCCGCACCGCGGCCGGTCTCGTCGAGGACCTGCGGCGCGGCGAAGGCGGAGGTCGTCATGACGACACCGCGGAACCGCTCGTGGTCGAGCTCGTCGAGGATCTGGCGCGCGGTCCGATCGGCCCCGGTGGTGGCGAGGTAGACCGCCTGCGGGTGGGTGGCCAGGGCCTGCTCGACGATCGGCCGGACCTGGTCCGTCCCGGCGGGGTACGCCACCTCGCCCAGCACCTTGCCGCCGTTGCGCTTGAACTCGCTCTCGAACCCGTCGATCAGCTCTTTCGCGTAGGGATCGGCCGAGGCCACCACCACGGCGTTGCCCAGCTTCAGCTCCAGGGAGGCGAAGCTGCCGATCTTGTTGGCCTGCTGCCGGTCGGACGGGAAGATCCGAAAGACGTAACGAGACGCCGCCGCGACCGAGGAGCTCGAGGCCGAGGGCGACAGAAGGACCCGCTGGGCCTTTTTGGCGACTGCCACCATGGCATGGGCCTCGGGATTGGTCACGCCGCCGATGGCCGCCACGGCGTCGGCGTCATAGAGCGCCGAGAGGAGCTTGGCCGCGGCTTCGGGCTTGCCCCCCGAGTCGCGCACGTCCAGGGCGAGCTCGTAGGGGTAGCTCCCCTCCCGGTGGCGCCTCTGGAGCTCGTCGGCGGCCAGGGAGATCCCGCGCTGGATGGCTTCTCCGTACACCGACGAGGCGCCGGAGAGCGGCAGGACGACGCCCACCTTGACCGGCTCGCCTTCGTGGTGGCAAGCGCCGGTGACGAGGACGGCGAGGAGGAGCGCGAGAGTGCGGTAGCTCGTTCGTCGAGTCATGGCAGGGCGCCAAAACAGCAAGACCGATGCCAGCCAGGCCGCCCCCGCGACCTCTCGATCCCCTTCCCGCATGGGGAGGTCTAGCTGGGCTCGGACTTCAGGACCGCCACGAAGGCTTCCTGGGGGATCTCCACCGCGCCCACGATCTTCATCCGCTTCTTGCCCTCGC
>CAZIIB010000209.1:0-6769 GCA_964539125.1 uncultured Thermoanaerobaculia bacterium
ACCAGAACTGGTGCCCGCACTCGTGGATCGTCACCCCCTCGGGCGAGCCGCCGGCGGGCGGGTTGAAGAGGCGGGTGCCGGCGGTGAAGAGGGTCGGGTACTCCATGCCGCCGGCGCCGCTCTCCCACGCCGGATCGACGACCGTCAGATGCGGGTAGGGGTAGGGCCCGTACCAGGTGCCGTAGTCGCGCAAGCAGGCCTTGGTGGCGGCGAAGTGGCGCGCCACCTGACCCTCGTGCTCCGGCTGGTAGAGGAGGCGCAGGTCGACCGGCGGCAGGCCCGGAGCCGCGAAGCGGTCGGTCGCCACCCGGAGGTCCGGGCTCGCCGTCCAGGTGAAGTCGTGGACGTCCGCCTGGACGAAGCGGTGGGTCACCGCGCCGTCACCGGCAGACTTCGTCTCGGTCTCGAGGCCGGTCGCGCCCACCACGAAGCGCTCGGGCAGGGTGAGCGAGACGTCGTAGACCCCGTAGTCGGAGAAGAACTCGGTGTTGGCGTGGAACTGGTGGCAGTTCCAGCCGCGCTCACCCTGGAAGACCCCGAGCTTCGGGAACCACTGGGCGATCAGGTAGAAGTCGCCCCGGTAGCCGGTGCGGGCGAAGGTGCGCGGCACCTTGGCGTGCCAGGTGACCTCGACGCGGACCGTTCCGCCGGGCGGTACCGCCTCGGGCAGGGGCACCACCATCACCGTGCGGTCGTCCGGGTTGCCGTCGTCGGGCGCGGCGAACCGGGCCGCCTTCGTGAGGTCCGGTCCGGGATCCGGTCCGGGGGCGTCGCCGGCCCCGAGGAGCCGGACCGAGTCCAGCTGGATCCAGCCCCAGTCCTCCTCCCGGAGATCGTCGGGCAGGCCGCGGGCGAGGCGCCGCTCCCGGAGCCAGGTCGAGTGGGTGTTGCGGAAGGCGTTCCAGTAGAGGTGGAACCAGAGCTCGTCGGTGGGGGCGGCCTGGATGTTGCGCCAGGTGGCGACCTCGTGGCCGGTGATCGTGCGGGCCGCCGGGTCGAGGCGGGCCTGGATCGTGTAGCTGGCGTTGCGGGCCGACCTCGGGGCGTCCGGCGCCCCCGGCGGGGGCGGGCCCGGTGGGTTCGACTGGGCAGCTACGGACGCCGCGGCGAGCACGGCCAGGGCGAAGAGGAGCGGGACGGCGGACGTAGATCGACTCACGGTCATCGGCCACCTTCGGGACGGTCGAACCATGGAACGCAACGGGATGGCTCGACTATACCGGAGGCGCCGGGCGGCCGAGCCGATCTCGAGTGATAGGGTGTGCGCTTCATCGACAGGGGGCTCGGTGGTCCAGATCTCGAAGAAGCGGCGCCTCAAGAAGGATCTCGGCCTGTTCGACGTCTACGCCGTCGCCACGGGGACCACCCTGTCGGCCGGGTTCTTCCTGCTCCCGGGCCTGGCGGCCGAGGCGGCGGGGCCGGGGCTGGTCGCCTCCTATTTGCTGGCGGCCGTGCCCCTGGTGCCGGCCATGTTCAGCGTCGCCGAGCTGGGCACGGCGATGCCCCGGGCCGGCGGCGTCTACTATTTCCTCGATCGCAGCCTGGGGCCCATGGTGGGGACCATCGGGGGGCTCGGCACCTGGCTCGCCCTGATGCTCAAGGTGGCCTTCGCCCTGGTGGGCATGGGGGCCTACGTGGGCCTTTTCGTGGCCGACCTGCCCATCACCGGAGTGGCGGTGGCGGTCGCCGTGGCCCTGGGCGTGCTCAACCTGTTCGGCGCCAAGAAGAGCGGCCGGCTCCAGTCCTTCCTGGTCCTGGGCCTGATGGCGATCCTCGTCCTCTTCGTGGGCGACGGGCTGACGGAGATCCACCCAGAGCACTTCGCCGGGTTCTTCGACGCCGGGGCGGGGGCGATCGCGGGCACCGCGGGCCTCGTCTACATCAGCTATGTCGGGGTGACCCACATCGCAAGCCTCTCGGAGGAGGTGCGCGACCCGGAGCGCAACCTGCCGCTGGGGATCTTTCTGGCCCTGGGCACGGCGATCGTGGTCTACGGCCTGGGAACGGCCGTGATGGTGGGCGTGGTCCCCATGAGCGAGCTCGCCGGGGACCTGACGCCGGTGGCCACGGCGGCCGGCCGGATGGTGGGCCGGGCGGGGGTCATCGCCGTGTCAGTGGCGGCGCTGCTCGCCTTCACCTCGGTGGCCAACGCCGGCACTCTCTCGGCCTCGCGCTATCCCCTCGCCATGAGCCGCGACCACCTGCTGCCCCGGCTCTTCCGGCGCCTCGCCTTCGGGGCCACGCCGGCGGTGGCGATCGTCACCACGGTGGCGGCGATCGTGGCGATCCTGGTGCTCCTCGACCCGACGAAGATCGCCAAGCTGGCGAGCGCCTTCCAGCTCCTGATGTTCGCCCTCATCTGCCTGGCGGTGATCGTCATGCGCGAGAGCCGGATCGAGTCCTACGACCCGGGCTACCGCTCACCCCTCTACCCCTGGATGCAGATCGTGGGCATCGTGACCCCGCTCTGGCTGATCTCCGAGATGGGCGGCCTGACCATCGCGGTCTCGTTCGGCTTCGTGGCCGCCGGCGTCGGGCTCTACCTGGCCTACGGCCGCTCCCGCGTGGCGCGGAGCGGTGCCGTCTACCACGTGTTCACGCGCCTCGGAGAGAAGGGCCTCGACGCCGGGCTCGACCCGGAGCTCCGGCTCATCCTCCGCGAGAAGGGACTGCGCGAAGAGGATCCGTTCGACGAGGTGGTGGCGGAGGCGGTGGTGTTCGACCTGGACGTGCCGGTCGCCTTCGAGGAGCTGGTGCGCCGGGTCTCGGCCCAGCTCGCCCGCGACCTGCCCGCCACCGAGGAGGAGCTGGTCAAGGGATTTCTGGAGGGCACCCGGATCGGCCTCACCCCGGTCGAGCGGGGGGTCTCGCTCCCCCACCTGCGCCTGTTCGGAATCGACCGGCCCCGGATGGTGATGGTGCGCTCGAAGGAGGGCCTCCGGGTCGACGTCGCGGACGTCCACGGCGTCCACGCCCCGGATGAGCCGAGCCACGCCCTCTTCTTCCTGGTGAGCCCGGAGGAGGACCCCAAGCGGCACCTGCGGATCCTCGCTCACATCGCCGAGCGGGTGGACGATGAAGGCTTCATGGCGAGCTGGATCGGAGCGCGCAACGAGCAGGTGCTCAAGGAGACGCTGCTCGCCGAGGAACGCTACTTCAAGCTTCGCCTCACGCCGGGCGGCGCCGGGGCCGGGCTCATCGGACGGGCGCTTCGCGAGCTCGACCTCCCCGAGGGCGTGCTCGTCGCCCTCGTGCGTCGCGGCCGGCAGCTTCTCGTGCCCCGGGGGAGCACGGTCCTCGAGGCGGGAGACCGGCTGACGGTGATCGGCGGCGAGCCGGAGATCGCGCGGTTGCGCGCCGAGGTGGAAGGGTGACGGCGGGCGGGCTCGCCCGCCCGCCGTGGAGTCCGCCGTCGCTTACTGCGACTTCTTCTCGGTGAAGGTCACGGTGCCCTGGGTGCCCTCGTCCTGGGTGGCGAAGATCATGAGCTGCACGCTGCGGCCGGTCGACTCCTGGGTGGCGCTCACGCTGGTGCCGCGACCCGTGGCGTTCGAGAACGTGTTGCGGCCGGTCACCTTCATCCCGGCGTCCCCGAAGGCCTTGTCGTAGTAGGAGACCACGTCGTCGAGGGAGTCGTCGGTGGTGAAGGTGAACCCGCCGGCGACCTGGTCGTCGGTGTTCGAGACGTAGGTCCCAGAGGGCTTGGCGCCCTGGTAGCGCGGCACCCAGCCCGGGATGTCCTCGTCGCCGCCGGTACCCACCCGGAAGCGGGTCTTGCCATCCTTGTCGCGCATCGTGAGCGCCCCGCCACCGTTCTCGTCGCCCTCCATGCCCACCGACATCTCCTCGTCGCCCGACTTGATGTTGAGGTGGCCGTTCTGGATGTCGGCCAGGTCGATGGTGGTCTCTTTGCCGGTCTTCGTCTCGCGCACGGTGAACGTGTGGGCGTCTTCGTCTTCCGAGACCAGCTCGTAGTCCGGGTTGGCCCGGATCGCGACCTCGGCGACCTTCATCGCGGCGTAGGAGGGATCCTTCTCCGTCTTCTCGGCGAAGTTCTTGGCCTTGTGGACCCCCCACCCGACGAGGAGCGAGAAGGCGACCAGGCCGATCACGAGGATGGCGCCGCAGCCGATGCCGATCCAGGCGAGGACCGGGAGCCCCTTCTTCTTCGGGGCCGCCGGGGGCGGCGGCGCGTAGCCCTGGGGCGCGCCGGCCGGGGGAGGTGGGGGTGGAGTCGTGGGGTGCTCGCCGTTGCTCATGTTCGGACCTCCGTTCGAGTCATCGGCAGGAAAGGAACGACGAGGGACGCTATCACGAGACCCTCGTCGCGGGTGTCTCCCCCGAAGCGGGGCCGGCCCGGTTAGAATCCGCCCAGCGGCCGGCCGCCGCACCGACTCCTCCCGAAGACCACGACGAGAGAGGTGACCGCGACCATGACCAACGACGGCAAGAAGAGCCCGCAGATCCTCGGCGACCGCAAGAAGGCCCTCGAGGAAGCGTTCTTCGCCCGCCAGGAGCGGGAGCTCGTAGAGAAGTTCCGGCGCCAGGCGGCGAAGCGCGAGCAGAGCGAGGCCTTGGCCCGGGCCTCGGGGATCTCGGACGAAGCGACCCTCGAGCGCTTGCTCGCCCTCGAGATCGGCCCCGAAACCGTGACCGCCTTGACCCTGGCGCCCCTGGTGGCGGTGGCCTGGGCCTCGCGCTCCGTCGAGACGCCCGAGCACGCGGCGGTGATGGAGGCGGCCCGGGAGGCCGGTGTGGCTCCCGGCTCGCCGGCCGCCGAGCTGCTCGAGAGCTGGCTCGAGAAGCGGCCCGGGGCGGAGCTGATGGAGACCTGGAGGGCGTACGTCAAGGCGCTCGCCAGCGGCCTCGACGAGGCCGGGCGGCGCCACCTGCGAGACAGCCTCCTGGCGCGGGCCCGGCGGGTGGCCGAGAGCACCGGCGGATTCCTCCGAATGGGAAGGGTCTCCGAGGCCGAGAAAGCGACGCTCGAGGAGCTGGAGAGGGCGTTCGGGTAGGACTTCAGTCGCCGTCGGAGGCGTCGGGCACCGGCGCCTCCAGGCTCTGGACGATCTGAGTCACCTCCACCTCGGCCCGGCGGATCTTGCTGCGGCAGACCTCCAGGAGCTGGGCCGCCCGGCGCAGCTCCTCGGCCAGGGAGTCGACGTCGATCTCCTCGCCCTCGACCCGCCGCAGGATCTCCTCGAGCTCCTCCAGCGCCTGGCCGAAGGCGAGCTCGTCGGCCGCCGGCTCCGGTGCGTCGTTCGTCTTCTTCGTCCCGCTCATCTCTCCTCCCCTGGATGGACTTCCGTGACCCGGCTGGCGAGCGCGCCCCCGGCGAGCCGGGTGGTGATCTCCTCGCCCGGCGCGGTCTCCTCCGGCCGGCGCAGCGCACGGCCCGAGGGGCCTCGGGTGATGCTGAAGCCCCGGTCGAGCGTGCGCTGAGGCGCGAGCTCGTGGGTGAGGCGCTCGACGCCGGCGAGTCCCGCCTCGACCTCGCGCAGCCGCCCCCGCGCCGCCGCCACCAGCCGCCGGCCCAGCAAGTCGGGCTCGGCGCGT
Source organism: uncultured Thermoanaerobaculia bacterium (assembly GCA_964539125.1). Taxonomy (GTDB): domain Bacteria; phylum Acidobacteriota; class Thermoanaerobaculia; order Multivoradales; family DATKCC01; genus CAVUBL01. Next base: position 5,557 of record CAZIIB010000209.1, read on the forward strand.
CGCCGCGCGACGAGCCGCGGAGCGACGGCCGCCAGGCGCCCCCAGACTCCCGCCACGTCCCCGCGCACCGCCCGCAGGCGCAGCCGCCCGGTGCGGCCGAGGGCCCGGGAGAGCTCGCCCAGACGCGCCGCCACCACGCCAAGTCGCGTGCGGGCGAGCGCCACCCCCCGCTCGGCGCTGCCCAGAGCCTCCCGCCCCCGGCGAAGCCGCTCGAGGGACTCGCGCCGGAGATCCCGGACGACGAGCGCCAGGCGCTGGTCGGCGCGCGCCACCCGCTCGATCAGGAACTCGGCCGCCTTGGTCGGGGTCTTGAGGGCGGTGTGGGCCACCATGTCGGCGATCGCCTGGTCGATCTCGTGTCCCTGTCCGGTGAGCACCGGGAAGGGGGCCGTCGCCACCGCCTCCGCCACCGGGCGACTGTCGAAGACCGCGAGGTCGGTGCGCGAGCCGCCGCCGCGGACGAGGACGGCACAGTCGATCGCCGCTCCGTGGAGGGCAGCGAGCGCCGAGACCAGCTCGCGCTCGGCCTCCTTGCCCTGGACCGAGGCGTGGACGAAGGTCACCCGGAAGCCGTAGCCGCTCTCGCCGAGGGTCGAGAGGAAGTCGTGGTAGGCGGCGCTGCCGTGGGAGGTGACGAGGGCGATCGCCAAGGGGAGCTCGGAGAGGGCGAGCGCCTTGTTGCGCTCCATCAGGCCCGCCCGCGCCAGCGCCTCCAGGGTCTCCTGGCGCCGCTGGGCGAGGAGGCCGGCGGTGAACAGCGGGTCGACCTCGCGGACGATGAGCTGCAGGCGGCCGCCCGGCGGGTAGAAGTCCACGCCGCCACGGCAGCGCATGGTGAGGCCCTCGGCGATCGCCTGGCCCGAGTCCGCCAGGAGGCGGCGGACCCGCTGGTGGTCGGTGCGCCAGACGACGCAGTCGAGCTTGGCGACGATCTCGTCGCCCTCGCCCTTCTCCACCAGCTCGAAGTAGAGGTGACCGCGCCGGCTCTCTTTGACCCGCTGGACCTCGCCCGCCACCCACACGGAGCCGAATGCGCTCGTCAGGAAGGTCTTGAGCTCCTCGCAGAGGTCCGAGACCGCGTAGGTCTCCTCGGAAAACGGCAGGTTCATCCCGCCGCGGAGTCTACAGGGAACCAAAGCACCTCGACGCTCTGCGGCCGAGCGCCGCTACCGGGGGGGGTGGGGGCCCCGGGAGTGTCACTTGCTCTCCGGGA
>CAZIIB010000210.1:0-6765 GCA_964539125.1 uncultured Thermoanaerobaculia bacterium
CGCGCCCTGGAGGAGCACGGCGGTGACACCCGGGCCGCCGCGCATCAGCTCGGGATCGGACGTTCGACGCTGTACCGGAAGATGAAGGAGCTGGGTCTCCGGCCGCCGGGCAAGCCGGAGAGATGAGACTCGCGACAGGAGGCGTGCTCCGCGCGAGGTCGGGGGACCGGGGAACGAAGCGTGCGACGGTTACGGCATCCCCGCCGCACGCTCCTCGAGGTGCGTCTCTCCCGTGCGGGACCCTGGTGCGGGCTCAGGCCGCCGAGCGGGCGAAGCGGTTGTACAGCCAGGCCAGGAGCCAACCGCCGATGAACCCGTCGATGAAGGCGTAGACCAGGCCGATGAACGCGCCGGCCACGCTGACCGAGTACCCGACGTAGAACTGGGCCAGCAGCTCCAGGTGCTCACCGCCCCCTCGCCAGATCACCCACAGCGTGCCGAGGAAGACGGACGCCCCCCATAGAATCCCTGCCGCCAGACCGAGAGCCTTCGCGTCGAGCTTCATGCCTCTCCTCCGTCCGATGATGGTTGAGTTGCTTGATCGATTGTAGCGGAAGGCCCGCCCGGAGGAGCCGCCGCGCCCGCGGAGGTGAGCAGGGAAGCCGCCGGGACGGGTGCCCTCGCGGTGGGGTAGGCGGGCAGCTCGAGCCGGTCGCTCCCCTCGACCACCCGGACGATACGGTCCACCGGCACGTCGCGGAAAGTCTGGACCCGGCCGGAGCGTGGCCAGCGGACGGTGAGGGCGTCGATCCGCGACGCGCCGCCGAGGCCGAAATGCTGGCGCAGGCTGTTCTCCGAGCCGTAGCCGTCGCCCAGGACCACCTCGCGCACCTGACTCAGACCACCTGCGTCCACGGTGAGACGCACTCCGACGCCGTCTCGGTTGGTGCCGTCGGCCAGGCGCCCCGCGCCGCCGGCCACTTCCACCTCCAGCCAGTGCCGCCCCGGCGTCCCGAGGTTCGCCAGCAGCGCATGGCGGTCCTCCGAGGCGGCCACCGCGATGTCCTCGACGCCCCGGTTCCAGAAGTCGGCCACGGCGACGCCTCGGCTGTTCACGAGCAGGTCCGCGCCGACGGCGTGGCCGATCTCGGTGAAGGTGCCGTCACGGTCGTTCCGGAGGTAGCGGTTTCTCTCCCAGCCGTGCCAGGAGCGTCCCCTGAAGTACTCCGGGTCGAAGAGGACGCCCCGCTTGTAGAGGTCCTGGCGGGAGACCACGGAGTTCAGGAAGTCGAGCTCGATCTCGGTTCCCCGGGCGCCGTAGACCCAGCCGTCCGCGGCGTAGAGATCGAGCCAGCCGTCGTTGTCGAAGTCGGCGAAGCTCGTGCCCCAGAACCAGCCGGGCGGGTTCACCCCCGCTTCCCGGGTCACGTCCTCGAAGCGTGCCCCGCCGTCGGCCGGGCCCCGGTTGCGCAGCAGCGTGTTGCCCGAGGCCATCTGCCGGAACACCCGGACGAAGTGGCCCCCCGACTGCCGGAAGATCTGCCAGTAGAGCGGCAGGTCGGTGCGCCAGACCCCCAGGCGGAACGAGCTCAACATGTAGCGCCACACCGTCGGGGCCTCGGCGAACCAGTCGTGGTCGGAGCGGATGTTGGCGACGTAGAGGTCGAGCCGCCCGTCGTTGTCGTAGTCGCCGAACGAGGCGCTCATCCCGGCGCCGTAGGCGAGGGTGCCGGTCGCGACGCTGACGTCGTCGAAGGTACCGTCGCCCCGGTTGTGGTAGAGCGTGTTGCGCCCGAAGTCGTTGACCACGTAGAGGTCGGGCCAGCCGTCGTCGTCGTAGTCGCCGAACGCCGAGCCCAGGCACAGGCCCGGGTCTCCCACCCCGGCCGCATCGGTGACGTCGGTGAACGTGCCGTCGCCGTCGTTGCGATAGAGGCGATTGGGCTCGCCGTTGCGGGCGTAGAACGTCGTGGGGATCGACCGGCGCGGATCGAGGTAGCGGCCCACGTAGAGGTCGAGGTCCCCGTCGTTGTCGACGTCGCCCCAGGAGGCGACCGTGGTGCAACAGTCCGCCCCCAGGCCGGCCTGTGCGGTGACGTCGGTGAAGGTGCCGTCGCCGTCGCCGTGGAAGAGCTGGTTGGGCTCGAAGGTGCGGCTCACGAAGAGGTCCTCGTGGCCATCGTTGTCGTAGTCCGCGAACAAGCCCACGCTCACCCCCGAGAGGCCGGCGAGGCCCGCCGCCGCCGTCACGTCCTCGAAGGTGCCGTCCCCCCGGTTGCGCAAGAGGCGCGACTCGACGCCGTCGGGGACGAAGAGATCGTAGAGCCCGTCGCCGTCGTAGTCGGCGGCGGAGATGCCGGCCGGGCCGTAGCGGATCATGCGGAACCTCAGGGGCTCGGTGAGGAAGCGCGGGTAGACGCGGTTCTCGAAGGCGATCCCGGCGCGCGCCCCGACGCTCGCGAAGTGCGGCTCGGCGGACCAGGTGCGCGCTCCCTTCACCAGCTCCAGGCCCTGGATGCGGAGCCCATCGCCCGATCGGGCGAAGCGGGCTCGGAAGAGGGCCCGGTCGACCCCGGAGCGGGTGACGCCGCGGGGGGTGCCCAGGAGCTCGAAGCGGACCGTGGCGACCGGCTCCGGCCCCCAGGACTCGAGTCGCTCGAGGTGGAGCCCGATCGCGTCGACCGACTCCAGGCCCGCGAGGTAGTCGAGCCAGCCGTCGACCGCGCCGTCGCGGCGCACCACGCCGGGGGGCGCCTCGAACCGCCAGGTGACGACGCCGTCGCGTTCGCCGGCGAGCACCGGGCGGTCGAGACCGAGGGGCGACCCCTCGAAGTCGGGGGCGTAGGCCGCCGCGATCCCTCGCTCGTCCCGGGACCGGAGGGCCCCGGCGAGCCGCCCGAGGAGCTCGACCGCCGCCTTGCCGGTCTCGTAGAAGCGCTGGCCCCGACTCTCGATACGGCGCTCGACGTGCCCGACGGCGACCGAGGCGGCGAGCGCCGCCAGGGCCAGCCCGAGGAGACAGCCCCCCACCAGCCACCGGCGGCGCAGGACACGCTGGAGTCGATGCATCAACGACAAGACCTTTCGGGGGGGAGTGCTTCGCAGGCCCACGGTAACAGAGGACGGTACAGTAGCGTCCAAACCGATGCCTCCGACCCCCTCGCACGCGACCAGGAGGCTGCTGGCCTCGAGCCTCGCCCTCGCCGCGGCGACCGCGCGGGGCGTCGGAACGGCGCTCGCCGTCGGCTCGTCCCGCAACGCCTGGCGGGAGCTCGCCGCCAAGCTCGACGCCTTTCGCTGGTACCAGGAGGGACGCTCCGGAGTGCCGCCGGAGGCGAGAGGGGCGGGAATCTTCACCCGCATGTGGCGGACCGAGGGCGTCGCGTACCGGCGGGCGGAGCGCTGGCGCCCCACGGAGCGACCCCGGCCGACGGGAGAAGGGAGGGCGCCCCTCGGAGACCTCGTTCCACTCCACGCCGGCACCTCCGTCGCTCTCGCCATCCGTGGCCTCGCCACGGCGCCACCGGGGCGGCCCGAGCTCCTGGGGCCGGCGCTCGACGGCTTTCTCCTGGCCGCCCGGAAGGCCGCGGAGCCGGGTTGGGAAGACGTCGTCGTCGAGGGTCTCGGCCTGGTCGCCTGGACCCTCCACCGCCGCCGGCTCCGCGAGATCGAGGAGGCGCTGGCGCGGCGCCGGACCGGTGTCCGGGAGCTCTTCTGGCACGGGGTCGGACGGGGCCTCTACTTCGCGCCCAGCCAGGTGCTTCGTGTCCGGACGGCGACCCGCCGGGCCGTCGAGCTGGCGCGGTCGGCGCCGGCGGACGAGACCGGCAGGATGGGGGCGCTGGCGGGGATCGCCTGGGCCCTCACGCTGGTCAACCTGCGGAGCCCGGAGGTGGTCGCCGAGGCCCTGGCACTCGCCGGCGGCGAGCTCGTCCCGGGCGGACCGGTGGAGCAAGGGATCTGCGCGGCGCTCCTCGTCTGGACGGCGACGGCGGGCTGGGACGCCACCGTCGACCGATTCGTGGGCCGGGCGGCCCGAGCGGCGGCGCACGGCGAGCCCTGGCGGCGCCTCCTCGAGCGTTGCGCGACGGCGCTCGACACCCTGCCGCCCCTGCTCACCGACACCGGGCGCTGGCCGGACCTCTTCCGCTTCCGGCCCCTCGACGCGCTGGAGGCGGAGCTCCGGCAGGCGATTCCGCAGGAGGTGTCGTGAGGGGCGGCGAGGGCCTCACTCCGACCTGAGCACCGCCGCCGGGTCGACGCGGGTGGCCCGGCGGGCCGGCGGCCAGGCCGCGGCGGCGGCGGTCGCCAGGAGCAGGAGCGCGGCGCCGGCGAAGGTCGCCGGATCGGCGGGCCCGACGCCGTAGAGCAGGCTGCCGAGGGCCGGAGCCAGGAGGGCGGCGGCGACCGTCCCGGCGGCCACGCCGAGCGCCGCCAGGGCGAGACCCTGGAGAAGCACGCGGCGCCGGAGGGCCCGCGGCTCGGCGCCCAGCACCAGCCGGATGCCGAGCTCCCGGGCCCGGGAGGCCACGGCGTAGGCCAGCAGGCCGTAGAGCCCCAGGGCGGCGAGGCCCAGGCCGGCGGCGCCGAAGAGGTCGAGCAGGGCGTTCACGAAGCGCCACCGGCCGAGGGAGGCGCCCAGGCGCTCCTCCAGGGTGGCCACGTCGTAGGGTGCCAGCTCGGGATCGAGCGCGGCCACCGCGCTCCGGACCGCCGGCAGCAGAGCGCGCGGCGCCCCGGTGGTCTCGATCACCAGGGCGACGGAGGGCCAGGCGATCTGGTGGTAGGGCACGTACATCTCCGGCCGCGGCGCCTGGTCCGGTCCGAAGTGGCGGACGTCGGCCACCACGCCGACCACGGTCAGGAGCTCACCCTCGGGTCCGTCCAGGCCGAGGCGGCGGCCGAGAGGCTCCTCGCCGGGAGCGAGATCGGGCCAGAAGCTCCGGGCCATGGTGCGGTTCACCAGGACCACCCCGGGCGCGCCGGGGCGGTCGCGCCGGTCGAAGAGGCGGCCGGCGAGGAGCGGCTGGCCGAGGGCGCGGAAGTAGTCCCCTGCCACGGCGCGGATCTCCGCCGTGGGGACGTCCACGTGGCGCCGGTACTCTTCGCCCGGAAGCCAGACCCGGAAGCGGTCGCTCAGGCCGCCGAGCGGGATCTGGTTGACGACGCCCGCCGAGCCGACGCCGGGGAGGCGGTCGAGGCGGCCGAGGAGGTCGGCGACGAAGGCCCCGCGGCGGGCGCCGGTCTCGTAGCGCGCCCAGGGCAGGTCGAGGCGCAAGGTGAGAACGCCCTGGGGACGGAAGCCCAGGTCGACCCGCTCCAGCCCCGCGACGCTTCGCGCCAGGAGCCCCGCGCCCACGGCGAGCACCACGGCCAGGGCCACCTGGACGACTACCAGGAGGGCGCGGATCCGTCCCTCGTCGTGGCGCTCCGCCCGGTGCTCGAGCAGGGGTCGCAACCCGCGCCGGGCGGCGGCGAGGCCGGCCGGCAGCGCGGCGCCCAGGGCGGTGAGGCAGCCCAGGGCGAGGGCGAAGCCGAGGACCACGCCGTCGACGCCGATCGCCCCCTGGCGCGGCAGGTGCGCGGGGGCGAGGGCGAGGAGCGCGGCGGTCCCCCAGCGGGCGAGGGCGAGCCCGAGCAGGCTCCCGGCCAGCGCCAGGAGCAGGGCCTCCGCCAGCGCCGGCGCGAACAGCCGCCTCCGCGGAGCGCCCAGGGCGGCCCGCACCGCCATCTCCCCCACCCGCTCGCGCGAGCGGACCAGCAGCAGGCCGGCGACATTGACCGCGGCCACCAGGAGCACCAGACCGGCGGCGGCCAGGAGCAGGAGGATCGCCGAGCGGTAGGGCCCCTCCACCTGCCGGTCGAGGGGGACCACCTCCACCCCCCAGCCGGTGTCGGTGTCGGGGTGCTCCCGGGCCAGCCGGGAGGCGATGGCGTCCATCTCCGCCTGGGCCTTTTCCGGGGACACCCCGTCCCGCAGCCGCCCGAGGGTCGAGAAGAGGCCGTAGGAACGCGCCTCCCAGGCGATGCCGGAGGCCGGGACGAAGAGGACCGCGTCCTTGTCGGGCCGGAAGCCGAGGGGCAGGATGCCCGCCACCCGGAAGCCCGCGGGCATCACGCCCACCACCCGGTAGGCCTCGCCGTCCAGGCTGAGGGCGCGGCCCAGGACGGCCGGGTCGCCGCCGAAGCGCCGCCGCCAGAGGGCGTGGGAGAGGATCGCCACGTGTGCGTCGCCGGCGATCTCCTCGGGAGCGAAGGTCCGGCCGAGGGCGGCGCGGGCGCCGAGGAGCGAGAAGAAGCCGGAGGTGACGGGCACGGCCTGCACCGTCTCCGGCGCGGCCTCCTTCCCGCTCAGGTTGAACAGGACCCAGGGCTCGAAGCCCGCCAGGGAGGTGAACGACGACGCCTGTTCCCGCCAGGCCCGGAACCGGGCCGGCGCCACGGGCCGCCGGTCGACGTCGCGCTCCGGAGCGGTCTCCCAGAGCATCACCAGGCGGCCGGGCCGCTCGAACGGCAGGGGCCGGAGCAGCACCCCTCGCGCGACGCTGAAGAGCGCCGTGGTCACCCCGCTGCCCAGGGCCAGGGTCGCCACCGCCACGAGGGCGAAGGCGGGCCGGGCGGCGAGGCGCCGCAGGGCGTGGCGGAGCTCGGAGACGAGAGCGTGCATGGCGCGCCCCGGAGCTTATGCGATCCCGCAGCCCCCGGGGACCCGGCCCGCGGGCCGGGCGACGAGCCCCGGGGCCTTAGTTGACGGTCTCGTCGGGGCGGCGGCCGGCTCGGACGAACCCGTGCTCGAGGGCGTAGAGGGCAAGCTCCACCCGGCTG
>CAZIIB010000211.1:0-6703 GCA_964539125.1 uncultured Thermoanaerobaculia bacterium
AGCGGCGACATGAAACGCGCGTCAAGCACTTCGGGACCGGGCCGGCCGTCGCCCACGTAGAGCCCGCCGGCGCGGTCGACGGCGAGCCCCGCCGGCTCGAAGGGCAGGGGAGCGCCTCCGGGCTCCACGGGCGGGCGCTCGAGGGCGACGGTTGCGGTGAGCTCGCCGGCGGACGAGATCAGGAAGAGCCTCCGGCCGACCGGGTCGAGCACGGCGAGCGAGCCGTCCCGGGCCACCGCCAGCGTCCAGCGCGGGCTCGCGGCTCCGAGATCGAGCTCGTCCGAGGCGGAGAGGCCGTCGGGGGCGAGGAGGCCGGTGAGGCGGCCCGACCGGTCGAACCGGGCGACGCCCAGGCGGCCGCCGGCCGGCAGGCGGTCGGGCTCGCCGGCGACGGGCTCGAGGAGGACCAGGACGTGGAGGCGCGCGCCGGGGCCGATGGCGAGGTCGAGGGGGAGCAGCGGGGCGTCGAGGCCCAGGGGCTGGCCGGCGGCGTTCTCGCCGGCGCCCACCCACCATCTCACCTGCCGGTCGAGCTCGGCCAGGGCCACGATCCGCCGCTCGCCGCGGCGGTCCCCGACGTAGAGGGTGCCGGGCGCGGCGGCGACCGAATCGGGGTGGACGAGCTGTTCGGTGACACAGGCGATCCGCTCCGCGCGCTGGAGCTCGGGGCCGATCTGCGAGAGCGCCGGCGGATCGGGACGCAGGACGTAGACCTGGCGGCAGGAACCGACCGCGAGGGCCAAGGGGCCGTCACCGCCCGGCAGGAGGCGGGGGCCGACGACGGCGGCGGCGGCGTACTCGACGCTCGAACGGAGCGCGAGCCCCGCGTCCGAGGTCGCCAGGTCGAAGGTCACACCCCGGTCCCAGGCCGCCCGCGAGGCGAGGACCAGGAAGCCACCCTGTCCCGGAGCGCAGCTCATTCCGAGCCCGCCTTTCCGGAGCAGGATGGCGCCCGGCAGAGCGCCTGGCGGCTCTCGAAGCGGATCCGGTGGGAGCCGGGGCTGACCAGGCTGCTGGGCGGGATCGTGACGCCGCCCCGGGCGTCGCGGCCGACGCCCTTGCCGGTGGCCGTAATCGCCACGTCCCGCACGCAGTCGAGGCCCTCGACGCCGTCGAGCCGCTCGTAGACCTCCGAGAGGTGGACCGTGCGGCCGAACGGCCAGCCGCCGCCGTCCGGGCCGCCGGCGAGGGGATCGAGGAACCGGTCGAGGGCCTCGAGGATGCGGCCGAGGACCAGCTCCTCGCGGTAGCCCGGAGCGAGCACCACGACGGCGTCCACGGCCACCTCGACGTAGTCGGGCGCGACGACGTGGAGCCGGGTCGTGATCAGGCGGTGACGGTCGAGGTGGCGGCAGACGGTGGTGAGGAATCCGGGGCTCGGCACCGGCCGGCTCGACTCGGCGAAGGGCACGGCGACGACGGTCACGGTGGCCGGCGCGGTCGTCTCGGGGTAGCCCTCGAGGCCGGGGGAGAAGAGCGGCAGCGCCCGGGCGCGCGCCACCCGGAGGCCCGGCGTCGCCAGGGCAAGGGCTTCGAAATCGCCGGCGGTGACCGCCCGGTGGCGCTCGCGGAGCTCCCGCCGGGCCCGGCGGCGGGCCGCATCGAGGGTCTCGGGCTCAGCGCCGCCGCCGATCGCCCTGGGCACACCGACCTGCAAGCTCTCGAGCCCCCGCGGAGGACGGTCCAGTCGGGCCTCGGCTCCAGCGGCGAGGTTGCCTCGCTCGCCGCCGCCCGCGCGGTGGGCGATTACCCGCACGTTGGGCCCCACCCCGGGCGGCGGCGGAGCGGGCAGCCCGCGGAGCCCGTCGCCGAAGCGCAGCTCGCCGCTCGCCGGATCGACGGTGAAGTGGGGGTCGCCGGGGCTGGAGCCGTCGAGGTCGTCGACCCGGGTCCAGTCGCGCCAGCCCGGTTCTGGAAGGCCCGGGTCGGCGGAGGGCTCGAGGATCTGCAGCCGGAGCTCCGCGGCGACGACCGGCAGGTCGCGAAGCCGGAAGAGCTGCCCGGGCAGGCCGTTGCCGGCGCCCAGGAGCTGTCGCGGCAGGAAGTCGGAGAGGGTGGAGATGAGCCGCACGTTGTCCTCCCCGGCGGGGGGTGGGTCGCCGGAGAAGACGATCCGCGGTTCCGGGAGGGCGACCCGGGCTCGGGGGTCGTCCCGCCACAGGCCGTCGGCGCCCAGCACCTGGATCCGTTGCTCGCCCTCAAGCACCAGGTACGACGGCTCCGGAACTGCCAGCTCGGTCCCGCCCGCGGCCGAGAGCTCCCGGGCCGCGCACAAGGTCTCCCGCTGCTCGACCGGGAGGGTGTCCAGGCGTATGGTCTCGAGCCGCGGGGGCAGCTCGTAGCCCGGGCGCCGCACCGTGGCGCGCAGCCAGAAGAGGCCGGTGGCGACGGGCGGCAGGTCGCGGGCCTCCATGGCCCCCGGCGCCCGGAAGCGCAGCCGTCCGCTGCGGGAGAGCTCCCGCGTCTCGTCTTCGACGACGTCGAGGGGGGCCCAGGAACCGCCCGGCGCCGAGAGCTCCCAGGCGATCCCGGCGGAGGGGACGAGGTCCACGGGCTCCCCGGCGTGCGCGCCGCGCGGGACCGGGTCGCCCCGGGCGTCGCGATAGTCCTCGAAGAGAGTGACGTCGAGGGCGAAGACGCCCGCGGGGAAGGCCCGGTCGAAGCCCAGGTAGAGGCGCTCGCCCGCCTCCGCGCCGTCGCCGAAGGCGGAGTAGGCGAGGGCCTCCCGACGGTTGCTCTCGGTACGGTCGACCAGGCCGCCCGCCGACGAGCTGACGACTGCCACCAGGACGACCGGAGCCAGGGTCTCCCCGGACACCGTCTCGAAGGGCACCCCGGCGAGGGAGAGGCGGGTGCCGGCGGGCACCTCGAGCGCGGCGGCGGGGGGCGGGCCGAGGGACACCACGCCGCGGGCCGGCGCCGCCGGCCGGGGGGTGACGCCCAGGAGCGCGAGGAACTTCAGGACGTGGCCGTCGCCGATCCGGTCCACGGAATAGCGGTGCATCTCCGACAGCCAGGCGAAGAGCTCGAGCAGGGTGATGCCGGGATCGTGCAGGTTGTGGTCGGTCCACGACGGAGCGCGCCGGGGCAGCGTGCGGACGCCGTCCTGGAGCAGGCTCTCGAAGGTCCGGTCGTCGAGGTCGGGAAGTGGGATCGCCATCGCTCACTCCGCCAGTCGGCTGGTGACGGCGTGCTCGCCGCTCGCCACCAGGGCGTAGTCGGGCAGCGCCAGGTTTTCGGGTCCGCTCGGCGTCACCTCGAGCGGCGCGCCGGCCGCCTCGCCGGCCGGCCCGACCGGCTGCAAGGTCATCGAGAGGGAGCCCACGTGGTCGACCCCCTCGGTCGCCTCGAGCAGGGCGAAGAGGTCCGACAGGCAGGGTAGGCGGCCGAACTCCCAGCCACGGCCTTCGTAGCCGCCGGTCAGGGGATGGAGGAACTGCCGCAGGTTCTCGCCCGCGGCGAGCTCGGCGGTGGGCGCGAGGTCGATGGAGAGGGGGAAGAGCTCCGCCGTCACCCGCACCTCGACGTAGGCCGGCCCGATCACCCGGACGTGGACCGGGAAGACGGTCACCGCGGCGGCGCGCGAGCGGAGGTAGCGCTCCACCCGGCGGCGAAGCACCGGGGAGGGCGTGGGCCGCGGCTCGGCGCTGTCCGGCGCGATCACCACCGTGACCCAGTTGCTCTGGGCCTCGCCCTGGTCGTCGAACCGGGGCAGGCAGCGCACCCGGGCGACCGCCTGCGAAGCCTCCCGCGCCAGCCACTCGTAGTCGCTCCGCGTCACAGCCCGGTCGCGGTCGGCGATCGCCTGCGGCCCCCTCTCCGCGGCCCGCTCGAGCTCCTCGGTCTCCGCCCCGCCCGAGGCCGGCGCCGGGTTCGTCACCTTGTCGACGAGAGGCACCGTGCTGCGCAGCGCCGAGATCGCCCCGGCCGCCACGTTGCCCGCCGCGCCGCCGCCGGAGCGGTAGGTGACGTGCAGGTTGTCGCGTCCCGGCGGCGGGACGGCGCCCCGCTCGCCGTCACCGAAGCTCACGACGCCGAAGGTCTGGTCGATGGCGTAGACCCGATCCGCCGGGCCGGCCTCGTCGAGGTCGTCCACCGGTCGCCAGAGGACCCAGAAGCGGGTCAGGGCGCCGTCGGCCCCCGTCTGGACCTCGGTCGTCGCCCCGGGCGCATCGGACAGAGCGGAGCGCTCGCCCTCCGAGAGGCTCCCCAGCTCGTCGACCCAGACCGCCTCGTCCGCGACCGGCGCCCGCGACAGGGTGTACGTCTGGCCGGCGAGGCCCGGGCTCGAGCCCAGGATCTCGTTGGCCACCGTCTCCGACTGCACCGCCCACGCGGTGTTGAGGTGGAGCCCGCGCAGCCGGGGGGCGGCGGGGGTGTCGAGCTGCTCGCGGGTGGCGAGCGAGGGGTGGGGGAGCTCGCGCAGCGCCGCGGCCCGCGGGTCGCGCAGGGCGCACGGGAGGCGTCCGCTCCCTGCCGGAGCCGTCGGCGCCGGGCGCCGCAAGACGCTCGCCGCCGGCGGCCGGAACCGGCTCTCCACGTCCACGGCCCGCAGCCAGTAGCCGTCGACGCCGAAGCGGATCGTCCGCCCCGGATCGGCGGGAGCGAGGAAGCGGACCGTCCCCGACTCGGTGAGCCCGGACGTCCCCTCCTCCACCTCGAGGCGCGCCCACTCGCCCTCCTGCCGGGGGTCGCGCCGCCGGAAGTACTGCCACTCGACGCGGGGCCGGCCGCCCTCGGCGTACTCCTGCTCCTCCAGGATGAAGAAGAGGGAGAGCGGCCCGCTCTCGAGGGGGCGGTCGAAGCCGAGGTAGAGCGCCTGCCCGCCACCCTCGAGGGGGATGAAGGGTTCGAACGTCTCCCGCGCCCGGCCGGTGCCTACGGCGCCGGCGAGGGCGGTCCGGTCGACGGCGGTCAGGGCGTTGACCGTCAGTACGGCTTCCAGGGGGGCGAGCTCCGGGTGGTATGCGAGGCGCAGCCGCTCGACCCGCGGGGGGTGGAAGTCCGGGGTCGCGGTGACCTGCCCGTTCGCGAGGCTGTAAGTCTCGCGGCCGTAATCCCCGGCGACGATCCGGGCGCGGATCCAGTGGCTCGTCTGTCCGAGCACCTCGGTCGGCGCGAGGTCGTCCGGGCAGGTGAACTCGATCGCGCCTTTCGCGCTCAGCCGGTCGGTCTGGTCGTCGAGCCCCGGGATCCGCCTCCACCCCTTGCCGTCCCAGTACTCCCAGGAGAGCTCGAGGTCGTCCGACGGCTTCACCCTGTCGTCCTCCGAGGGCTCCTCCACCCCGCTGTCGTCCGTGGGCTCCGCCTCGAGGGCAACGTCGAAGTTCAGGACGATCCGGGCGCCCCGCTTGGAGAACGCCTCGGCGCTCGCCAGGTAGAAGGCCCCGAAGCGGCGCGGGCGCCGGCCGAAGGGATAGAACGGGTCCTGCGGGTCGAGCTCGACGTCGTCGGAGACGGCGGCCTCCGGCGCCAGGCCGGCGGGCAGGTCGTCGGACCCGGTGGCCTCGCCCGTCCGGACGCTCGCCAGCACCTGGCCCACCTGGAGGCGGGTGAGCTCGGGAAGCCGGCCCGGGACTACGGTGGCGCGGATCCATCGCGTCTCGAGGCCCCCGACCTCGACGGCGTCGATGGAGCCCGGGCCCTTCCAGGCGAGGCTCAGAGAGTCGCCCTCGACGGTGGTCCCGAGGTCGTTCCAGGCGGTGCCCGCCGTGCCCTTGCGCGAGGCCTGCCAGCGCACCGCGCTCGAGGCCAGGCGCCGGTCGAACGGCGTCAGCCGGAGCTCGAGGCGCGCCGGCCCGCTGACCCGGAAGAGGTCGGCGTGCCCCAGGTAGAGGGTGTGCTCCTGGAGGTCGGGCGCGGACCCCTCGTCCCAGAGGGCGGCGGTGTCGCCAGCGGCGAGGGAGGCCAGGTGGTCGAAGACCTGGTCCCGCTCCAGGGCGACGCTCAGGAGAGCCGTGAGCGCGGCGGGGGTGGCGACGAGCTCCTCCTCGGTCTCGAAGACCACCGGGCGGCCGCCGGGAGGGGCCGCGGCGGCGGCCTGGGAGCGGGCGGGCACGCGCACCGGCCGGTCGGCGCCGGAGCTGAGCAGGAAGGTGAGGGGCGCCCGCGCCGCCTGCGCCGGCAGCAGGCGTGCTCCGATGAGGTCGAGAAAGGCGAGGAACGCCTTGGTCGGCGCCCGGTTGAGCCGCTCGATCGAGCCCTCGAGCAAGCGGGCGAAGGCCTCGAGCAGCGCCCGGCCCGGATCGCCCTCGGGAGGGCCCTGCCACTCGGGCGTGAAGAGGGGCCGCAGGGCGTCGGCCTGGCGCAGGATCTCGGCGGCGTCCCGAGGGTCGAGGACGGGCGGGGCCGGAGCCATGGCTCAGCGCTCCTCCTGGTAGAAGGGGAAGACCCGGTTGAACCGGTTGTTGGTGGCGCGCACCCGGTAGTCGATCTCGACCTCCAGGCGGCCCACGTCCCCGGGGCCCGGCCGCACCTCGACGCCCAGCAGATCGATGCGCGGCTCCCAGCGCATGAGGGCCCGCCGGATCGCCGCCTGCAGGGACCCGACCACCGTCGAGCTCAGGGTCTCGAAGACGAAGTCGTGGAGGCCGGCGCCGAACTCGGGCCGCATCACCCGCTCGCCGCTCGAGGTCAGGAGCACCAGGCGGATCGCCTCGCCGACGTCGTCCTCGTGCTCGGCAAGGGCGATCCGTCCTCCGGC
>CAZIIB010000212.1:0-6701 GCA_964539125.1 uncultured Thermoanaerobaculia bacterium
GACGATGAGAAGCCCGAGCTTCGGGATCTCGACGTCGCGCGAGAGCAGGCGGTGAGTGCCCACCAGGATGTCGACCCGGCCGGCGGACACCCGCCCGCGGATCTCGCGGATCTCGGCCGCGGAGCGGAAGCGCGAGATCATCTCGACCCGGACGGGGAAGTCCTCGAAGCGGTCTCGGAAGGTCTCGAGGTGCTGGTCGGCCAGGATGGTCGTGGGCGCCAGGACCGCCACCTGGTAGCCGCCGTCCACGGCCTTGAACGCCGCTCGCATGGCGACCTCGGTCTTGCCGTAGCCGACGTCGCCGCACAGCAGGCGGTCCATCGGGCGGGTGCGCTCCAGGTCCTCCTTGACCACCGCGATCGCCTCGAGCTGGTCCAGCGTCTCCTCGTAGGGGAAGGCCGCCTCGAACTGGCGCATCATGTCGCTGTCCGCCGGCATCGCCGGAGCCTGGGCGAGCTGGCGCTCGGCGTAGAGCTTGAGCAGCTCGCCCGCCATGTCGCGCATGCCCTTCCTCACCCGCGCCTTGGTCCGGTTCCAGGAGGTGCCGCCCAGCTTGTCCAGGCGCGGCGCCACCCCCTCGATGCCGCTGTACTTCTGGATCTGGTCGAGCCGGGACAGGGGCATCAACAGGCGCTGCCCGGAGGCGTAAGCGATCTCCATGACCTCGACCGCGCCGTCGCTGGCGGGAGCCGAGGCGGCGACGGTGGCCGGGACCGACGCCTCGCCGTCGGCGCCGTCGGATTCGACGCTGCGCAGACCCACGAACTGACCGATCCCGTGGTCGGTGTGGACCACGTAGTCGCCCACCCGCAGATCGCGCAGGCCGGAGACGAACGGGCCGTAGCGGGGGCGCCGCCCCGGCTTGCGACGCAGGCCCGCCCGGGGCAGGAGCTGGTGCTCACCGTAAAGCGCAATCCCCGCCGCCGGCAGCCGGAAGCCGCGCTCGAGCTCCCCGCTCACGAGCTCCACGCCCTCCGGGCCCAGGGCGATATCTCGTCCTTCGAGAAGCTCGGCGAGGCCGGAGCGCCGCTCGGGGTCCACGACCACGATGCACCGCTCGCCGCGGACGCGGCAGCTCTCCACCTCCTGGGGGAACCGGGGGAGCTGGCCGTGGAAGAGGTCGGTGGTGGTGGCCGCGAAGTCCACCGCCGCCGCGGCCTGCGACGGGCCCGCGATCAGGTCCCTCAGGCGCACCTGGGCGCCCTCGAGGACCGCGGCGACCCTCGAGCTCGGATGCTCCAGGGCCTCCGGCGCCACCGCCACGCGGCCCGAGCTCAGCCGGGCGTGGTGATCCGCCTCCAGGCGTCCGGCGTAGCTCTCGGTCTCGGCGGCGAGCGCCGGCGGATCGACCGCCACTGCCAGAGCTCCGGGAAGGAACTCGTCGAGGGCGACGGTCTCCCGCGCCAGGACCGGCAGGTAGTTCTCCCACCCCGGCGCCTCGCCGCGCTCCCGGAGATCGGCGAGCAGCCTCCCGACCTCCGGATCGAGGCGTCGGCGAGGGGTGCCGGCGGCCCCGTCGCCGAGCGCCTCGGCTCCGCCGCCCACCGACTCCCCGAGGAAGCGGGCCAGACGCCGAGCCTCGGAGAGCCCTCCCGGATAGAGCAGGAGCGGCAGGACCCGCGCGCCGTCGAGGCGCTCCTCCGAGCGCTGGGAGAGGGGGTCGAAGCGGCGGACCGTCTCCACCGTGTCGCCGAA
This sequence comes from uncultured Thermoanaerobaculia bacterium, assembly GCA_964539125.1. Lineage (GTDB taxonomy): Bacteria > Acidobacteriota > Thermoanaerobaculia > Multivoradales > DATKCC01 > CAVUBL01. The sequence continues at coordinate 1,696 of CAZIIB010000212.1, forward strand.
GAGCTCGATGCGGATCGGCGCCCCCTCCCCACCGGGGGGCGCGGGCGGGAAGAGGTCCACGATGCCGCCGCGTACCGCCACCTCCCCCACCTCGGAGACGACGTCGGTTCGCCGGTATCCCCAGGTGACCAGGTGCTCGACCAGCTCCTCGAGCGGGTGATCCTCCTCCGGCCGCACCTCGAGCACGCCGCGAGCGAACTCGGAGCGGGAGGGGAGGCGCCGGAAGAGGGCCCGGGGCGTGGTGACGACGGTCGACGCGCGCCCCGAGAGGACGCGGTCCAGGGCGGTGACCTCCTGGACCCGGACGTTGAGCGAGGCGGCCGCCTCCTGATAGGGGGTCAGCGAGGGGGCGGGGAAGAAGACCGCCTCGCGGTCGACGCCGCCGACGCCGGCGAACAGCCCCGCCGCCTCGACCCAGGCCAGGGCGTCGGCTTCGCGGGGCACCACCACGAGCACCGGCCGGTCGCTACCGCCCAGCTCCGCTGCCAGGAGGTCCACCACCCACGCCGCCGCCGGCACCGGCAGGCGCACGACGTCTCCCAGCTCGCTGGCGAGCCGGCGAAAAGGCACACTCGTGCGCAGCGCGCGGGAGGCTTCCTCCCAGACGCGATCGGCCATACGCTTCTCTTAACCCGAACAGCCTCGGCATTCGTTCCCGGGGGAGAAACGGTCCAGGCGCCATCCCCGCCGCTCCCGCCCGCCCGAACCTGCGTCGCCTCCGGGCTCAGCGCCCATCGCCGGACGGGCTCCAAGGGGTGGTCTCGAGGCCGGGCGACCGGGCCGCGGCCAGGAGCCGTCCCGGACCGAGCTCGGGAGCGATCAGAAGCCCCGCCATTTCCAGGAGCTCGACCTCGCGCGGCGAGAAGCAACAGGCTGCGGCGTAGAGCGCATCGAGCCGGCGGTCCCGCACCGCGGGCGAGGCCCCCTCCACCGAGAGCTCCCGGATCAGGCGGCGGGCCGCCTCCTCGAGCCACGAGGGGGGAAACGGACGACCGGCGTCCGGGCCGTCGGCGAGGCGCAGGTACTTGCCGCGAAAGGCCGAAGGGGTGGGCAGGTGGACATGGAGGACCGAGGGTCCGGCCAGGAGCCCGTCGCGGGCCGGCCCGGCCGTCTGCCAACCGTGGACGCCCGCGGCGCCCTCGCCGGCGTCGACCGCAACCGCCGACTTGCCGTTCCAGTAGGCCCGGAAGTAGGGATGAGGTCCCTCCTGCGCCATCCCCAGGACGGAGACGAGCCCCTCCCAGCCGGCCCGGCCCAGGCGGGCGACGGCGAGCAGCGGGTTCAGCTTGAAGCGTAGCGGCCTGCCCGGCTCCCAGGGCAGGAGGAGCTCGTGGTTGGCGTAGCGCACGGCGGCGAGGCCCGCCTCCCGGGCGGCGGCGAAGTGGTCCGCCAGAGTGGCGCCGCCTCGCCCCGGGCCGTCGACCACCAGGAGCTCGTCGGCGTCGAGGTGGACCAGCCAGTCCAGGGGGCGACCGCCGAGCTCGTCGCCGCGCGCCGCGGCGAGGCCGGCCGAGGCGTTCAGGCTCTGGCGGGCGGCGACGGCCCACGCCGCCGGACCGCCGGCGGCATGGCACCGGAGCTCGGAGGGCCGATCCCGACCGGCGCCGGGCGCCACGTCGGGCCAGCGGCGGCGAGCCTCCCGAGCGCTCCACACGGTCATCGCCTCCCCGCCGAGCTCCTGGAGGCTGCGCCGCACGGCGGCCGCCTCGCCGGCTCCCGGCGGCTCGTCGAGGATCACCAGGAGGTGATCGACACCGAGGTCGAGATGGTGGCGAACCCATCCCCCGAGCGCGACCGCCTGGTCCCCGGCCGGCCGCACGGTGGTCACCACGCCCACCCGGGGCGCCGGACCCTGCGGAACGGTGCGGACCGCGATCTCCGGCGAGACGGCTCCGCCGTGGAGCTGCCGAAAGATCACCCGGCCCCTCGGCACCGGCGGCTCCTCCACTCCTGACAGAGCGTCGGCGAGGGTCAGCCTCGGAGCCTCCAGGAGCTCGTTCGGTGGGCGTCGCGACGCCTCGTTGAGCCAGACCACCAGGGTCCAGCGGTCGGGCCCCGGCTCTAGGGGACGCACGGCGTGGGGGATCCGGCGGGCGTCGAAGAGCACCGCCGAGCCCCCGACCGCGGCGAGACGGGCCGCCGGCGGCCGATCCGCCGGCCGCTCCGGAGGCCAGAGCAGCAGCTCGCCGCCGGTGCAGGCCTCGCCCGGGAAACCGAGGTAGACGACGGCGGTGAGCGCCCGTCCGTTGTCGTTGCGACCTCCCGGATTGTCGACGTGAGGGTCGAAGCCCGAAGCGGGCGCCCGGTAGCGGGCGAGCATCGCGGTCTGGGGCGGGTAGAGAGCTCGCCCCGGGAAGAGCTCCCGACCCAGGCGGTCCGCACCTCGGGAGAGGAGCCACTGGACCAGGACCGCCAGGTCCGGGAGCTCGGCGAGCAGGCGAGCCTCGAGGCCGGTCAGGAACAGGACCGAATCGCTCCGATGCCTGGAGCGCGCGGCCGAGGCCCCGACGACTCCGGGGGAGAGGTCCACGATGCCGAGATCGACGGCGCGATCGAGCTGCTCCTGGAGCGGGCCGAGGAGCTCCGGGGGCAGGGCCACCGTCAGGTGGAGCCAGCCCTCGGACCCACCCCTCCCGGCACTCGGTCCGAGAGCCCGGCCGAAGCTTTGCTCGAGACGGCGCCAGCGGCTCTCCAGAGGACCGGGAGTGGGAAGCGGGTGCCACCACGGAGGCTCCTCCCGGGCCCAGGCGCCCCCGGCGTGGAGCTCGGACTCGAGCGCCGTCAGGCTCGCGCGCAGGGCGAGCAGGAACGGTAGGGCGACCCGGCCCGTGGCGGCCGCGATGGTCGCCGCAGCGAACAACCGCGCCGGGCTCGGCCCGTCGTCGAGCGCCGCGGGCCCCCGGCGCACCGCGGAGACGAGAGCGAGCCGGAAAAGGGTGGCGAGCACCGGCGCCGAAGCCAGCTCGCCGAGCCGCACCTCGAGGCTCCCTGCCCGCTCGCTCTCCTCGCCGCGGCCGGGCGCGTCCGGATCGCCCGGTCCGACGATCTCCTCGAGCTCGGCCACCGCCCGCCGCAGGCTGCCGGGACGAGCCACGTCCTCGAGGCTCTGGAGCCGGGGTGGGGGCGATGCCGGCGCGCCCTGCTGCGGGCGTCCCTCGGACATGGCCTCAATCTACTGCAAGCGGGGACTCGGGATCGGCGCGCCGTCCGCCGGGCCGTGGGCTCGACCTACGCAGCGTCCACGAGATCGAGCAGCGAGGCGGCCCCCTGTCGGGCGAGGAGGACTCGCCGCGTCCGGCGCCAGCGCCGCGTCATCCGGCGGCGCAGGCCGGGGACCGCGGCGAAGCGGACCGGCGCGTGGGCCTCGACGCGGGCGACCATCTCCAGCCCGAACAGCTCGCGCTGGTCTCCCACGGCCTGGATCAGGAGCAGGGGGCAATGGCGGCGGATGAGGTCCAGGGTGACGTCCCAACCGGGCGCTCCGAAGCGATCGGCCCGAGCGAGGGCCCGGGGGATGAACCGCGCCAGACGGCTCGCGAGCCGATCCAGTGGGCGCCGGCCGGCGATCCGGTCGCCGGGGCGGATGCCGGCGGCACGGGAGAAGAGGGTCCGGTGGCCCGCCGCCCGGTCGGCTCCGGCATCCTGGAGGTCGTCCAGGAGCTGGAGGAGCACCCCGTAGCCGAACAGGAACTCGGCCTCGCTCGCGGTGAGCTCCCCGGCCACCAGGAAGCCGTCGGCGAGGACCGAGCTCCCGCCTTTCTCGACGCTGCACCGCAGGAGCTCGGTCTCCCCCGCTTCGCCCCCGCAAGCGTCCTGCTGGGAGAGGCTCCGGCTCTGGCCGCGGTGGATCGCCTCGAGGGCCTCGAAGACCCGCGGGAAGCCGGCGCGGGAAAACTCTCCTTCGATCTCCCCGACCAGGGCGAACACCCCCCGTTCCCGCAGGTCGCCGGCGGCGCTCGGCTCACCCGCCAGCCGCCGGCCGAGGCGGCGGTTGAAGGCCTCCTTGGCCGCCGCGGACACCTCCGGGTCGTCGAGGAAGTTGTCGGTCAGCGGATAGAGCATGCTGTAGGCGAAAACCGAGGGCGTGACCGCCACCGGCCGGCCCAGGAGCACCTGGAGGCCGTTCATGATCCAGAGGTTCCGGAGCGCCTGGAAGAGCTCTTCGGGGCCGAGCGCGAGCTCGTGCTCCTCGCTCCAGGTCCGAGCCCGCCGCAGGAAGGCCGCGGTGGTGCCGAAGAGCTCCTCGGCCAGCGGCGCGTCGCGGTAGCTCGCCGGCCAGCCCAGGCACTCCTCGCCGAAGTCCGCGATCCGCGCCTTCAGTCTCCGCTCGACGGCGCGCCGCTCCGCCCCCTCTTCCGGCAGCGCGCGCAACTGGCGACAGACGAGTCTCGCGAGCCGGTCCGCACGCCGCCGGTTGCGCCGCTTCTCGCGGCGAGAGACGCGCGGACCGAGCTCGGCCTCGCCCGGCGGCTCGGACGGGGTGGCGAGCCAGAGTGCGGAGAAGCCCTCGACCAGTCCCGCCACCTCCGCTCGAAGGTCCCCCACCGCCTCAACCCCCGGGGGCGGCACCGCCGTCGGGGCGCTCGCCACGTCCTGGATCATGCCTTTTCCTACGCGACGATCCCGAAGGGGGTTTCAGGCTTGGCGGCCGGGGCGGGGAGGTTCTTCGCGGCCGCCGAGCTCGCCCTCCGGGCCGGACCAGAAGCGAGGTCAGCCCACTGGCACCGCGTCGCTCGCCACCACCTCGAGCTTCCAGTCCTCGGCGCGGGTCCCCTCGAGGTCGAGGTGCCCGGCCAAGAAGAAGAGGCGCTGGGTGTCTGCGCTCTTCGAGGTGCAGAAGCGGTCCTGGAGGAAGTAGGGCGGCGTCGCCTGGTAGTAGAGGGTCGCTCGCACCGCCGCCGCCGTCCCGGCCACCTCCGAGAGGGCGATCTCGTAGCGCAAGGAGTCTCCACCGCCGTGGACGTAGTCCGGGTCGTCGCCCACCCCGTGGGGCCCCGCGTCCACGG
>CAZIIB010000213.1:0-6667 GCA_964539125.1 uncultured Thermoanaerobaculia bacterium
AAGCTCGAGGCCGGTGACTTCGTCGGCCGCGACGCCATCGTCCGGTGCAAGGAGGCGGGGATCGAGCGGCGGCTCGTGGGCTTCGAGATCGAGGGCCGGGGCATCGCCCGGGAAGGTCACCGGGTGCTCGACGGCGAGCGGGAGGTCGGGCACGTGACCAGCGGCACCTGGAGCCCCACCTTCGAGAAGGCGCTGGGCATGGCCTACGTGCCGGTCGGCCTGGCCGAGCCGGGCAGCGAGATCGCGATCGAGGTCCGCGGACGCCGGCTCGCGGCCCGGGTGGTGAAGCTCCCGTTCTACCGCCGGTCGCGGTAGAGTCCCGGGCTCCGGCCCACCCCTGCGGGTTGGGGCGACGGCCCCCGAGGGCGATATGATCGGAACGGTCGCCGACGCCCCGGCAACTGGCAGCGGCCGAATCCCAACCGAGGAGGAGAGAGCATGTACCCGAGCGATTATCTCTACTCGCGCGACCACGAATGGGTCCGGGTCGAGGGCGACACGTGCGTCCTCGGGATCACCGAGTACGCCCAGGAGGAGCTGGGCGAGATCGTGTTCGTGGAGCTGCCCGACGTGGGGCAGAGCTTCAACGCCGCGGACGAGGTGGGCACCATCGAGTCGGTCAAGGCCGTGGCGGAGGTCTACACGCCGGTCTCGGGCGACGTGACGGAGGTCAACTCGGTCCTCGAGGACGAGCCGGAGCTGGTCAACGACGACCCCCACGGCGACGGCTGGCTGATCAAGCTCGAGATCAGCTCGAAGTCGCAGCTCGACGAGTTGATGAGCGCCGAGAAGTACGAGGAGTACCTCGCCAGTGGCGAAGAGTGACTCCGCCCACCGCTACCTGCCGACGGGTGAGCTCGACCGCCGGGAGATGCTCGAGGCGATCGGCGTCGGCTCGGTCGACGAGCTCTTCTCGAGCCTCGGCGGCCTGTTGCTCGAGGAGCCGGTCGAGCTCCCCGGACCGTTCTCCGACGGCGAGCTCCGGCAGTACTTCCGCCGCCTGGAGGGCATGAACCGGGTTCCGGGCCGCGACCTGGTGAGCTTCCTGGGGGCCGGCGCCTATCGGCACCAGACCCCGGCGATCGTGGACGAGCTCCTCCTGCGGGGCGAGTTCCTCACCGTCTACACGCCCTACCAGCCGGAGATCAGCCAGGGGACCCTCCAGGCGATCTTCGAGTTCCAGACGTTCATCTCCCTGCTGACCGGCCTCGACGTGGCGAACGCCTCGCTCTACGAGGGCGCGAGCGCCTTCGCCGAGGCCGTGCTCATGGCCGATCGGATCCAGAGGAAGCGGCGCAAGGTGGTCGTCTCCCGGGGGGTCCATCCGCAGTATCGGCAGGTGCTCGCCTCCTACGTGCGCAACCTCGACCTCGAGATCGTCGAGGTGGGCTGGGACGCGAGCGGGGCGACCGACGCCGCGGACCTGGAGGCGGCGGTCGACGAGGAGACGATCTGTGTCGCCGTCCAGAGCCCCAACTACTTCGGCGTCGTCGAGCCGTGGAGCCGTGCCAGCGAGATCGCCCACGGCGTGGGCGCCCTGTCGGTGGCCGTGGTCACCGAGGCGCTCTCCCTGGCGTTGCTCCGGAGCCCCGGGGCCGGGGGGTGCGACATCGCGGCGGGCGAGGGGCAGTCATTCGGCCTGCCGGTCTCCTTCGGCGGCCCATACCTCGGCTTCCTGGCGACCCGGGACGAGCACAAGCGCGCCATGCCCGGCCGCCTCGCCGGCCAGACGGTGGACGCCGACGGGGAGCGGGCCTGGGTGCTGACCCTCTCGACTCGCGAGCAGCACATCCGCCGGGAGAAGGCGACCTCGAACATCTGCACCAACCAGGCGCTCTGCGCCCTGGGCGCCACTCTCTACCTGGCGCTCCACGGCAAGGTCGGCCTGCGCCGTCTGGCCGAGCTCAACCTCCAGCGCGCGGCGTCTCTGAAGCGCCGGATCGCCGGGCTCGGGGAGGGCTTCTCCCTGCCCTTCGGTGGGCCGACCTTCAACGAGCTCGCCGTGCGCTCGACCGAACCGGTGGCGCCCCTGCTGGCGGAGCTCGAGAGCGAGGGCCTCCTGGCCGGCGTGCCGCTGGCGGAGGACTACCCGGAGCTCGAGGACTCGTTCCTGGTCGCCGTGACCGAGGACAACCCACCGGAGGAGCTCGACCGGCTGGTGGCGGCGCTTGCCTCCCGGGTCGGCGAGCCGGCCGGCGTGTGACAGAGCGAGTCGGAGCGAGGAGGACCGCGATGAGCGACGAGACCACGAGCCGGACCGAGTCCGCCGAGACCGACCGCCGCATCCCCAAGGTGGCCTGGCGCAGCGAGGGCCTGCTCTTCGAGCGCAGCCGTCCCGGCCGCATCGGCGTGACCCTGCCGGCCGCCGGCGTCGAGGAGCCGCCGGCCGAGGAGCTCCTGCCCGCCGAGCTGTTGCGCGGCGAGGTCGACGGCATGCCGGAGCTCTCCGAGGTGGACGTGATGCGCCACTTCACCCGCATCTCGCGGAAGAACTACTCCCTCGACCTGGGCGTCTACCCGCTGGGTAGCTGCACCATGAAGTACAACCCCCGGATCAACGAAGAGATGGCCCGCCTGCCCGGGTTCGCCGGCAGCCACCCCCGGCAGCCGGCCTCGACGGTGCAGGGGAACCTGGCGCTCTTCTGGGCCCTCGAGCGGGCCCTCGTCGCCCTGACCGGCCTCTCCCGCGTCTCGCTCCACCCGGCGGCCGGCGCCCACGGCGAGTTCTCCGGCATCCTGATGGTGCGGGCGGCCCTCGACAAGCGCGGCGAGCGCCGCAAGTACGTGCTGATCCCGGACTCGGCGCACGGCACGAACCCCGCCTCGGCGCACTTCGCCGGCTTCGAGGTCCAGGAGCTCCTCTCGAACGCCCAGGGCACCCTCGACCTCGGCGACCTCGAGCGGGCCATGACCGACGACGTCGCGGCCCTGATGCTCACCGTGCCCAACACTCTGGGCGTGTTCGAGAACCACATCCGCGAGATCGCCGAGATCGTCCACGGCAAGGGAGGGCTTCTCTACTGCGACGGCGCCAACTTCAACGCCTTCGTGGGCAAGGCCCGGCCCGGGGACATGGGGATCGACGTCCTCCACCTGAACCTCCACAAGACCTTCACCACGCCCCACGGCGGCGGCGGCCCCGGGGCGGGTCCGGTGGGGGTCGCCGAAGAGCTGGTGCCGTTCCTGCCGGTGCCGACGGTCGAGCGCGGTGAAGAAGGGTTCTATCTGGACCACGATCGGCCGGACTCGATCGGCCGCATCCGCTCCTTCCAGGGGCAGTTCGGCATGCTGGTGCGGGCGCTGTGCTACATCATGTCGATGGGGGGCGAAGGGCTCGCCCGGGTGGCCGAGAACGCGGTGCTCAACGCCAACTACCTGAGAAAGCGCCTGGAGGGCACCTACCACCTGCCGTACTCGTCGGCCTCGATGCACGAGGTGGTCTTCTCCGACAAGCACCAGCACGAGCTCGGCGTCTCCACCCTCGACATCGCCAAGCGGCTGATGGACTACGGGTTCCACCCGCCGACCATCTACTTCCCGCTGATCGTCTCCGGCGCCCTGATGATCGAGCCCACCGAGACGGTGGGCAAGGAGGAGCTCGACGCCTTCGCCGACGCGATGCTGGCCATCGCGCGGGAGGCGGAGGAGGATCCGGACCTCGTTCACGGCGCGCCGTACACGACGCCGGTGCGGCGCTGCGACGAAGCCCGCGCCGCCCGTCACCCGGTGCTGCGCTGGCGGCCCGAGGGCGAGGTCGAGCCCGCGTAGGGACGACGACGAGGTCCCTCCGATCGCTTCCCTCGAGATTCCGCTCTTCGGCCTGTTCCTGGCCTGCTGGGTGGCCGTGGTGGCCCACGGCCTGGGGCTCGTCTCGCTCGCCGCCGGGCTCGACCTCTCCCTCTACCAGCTCTACTCGGTGGCGGCGGTGGTCGGCTGGCTCTCGGGAAACGTCTACGTCCACCGACGCCGGCACCTGCCGCCGTCGTTCGGGCGCCGCGTCGCCGCCCTCTGGCTGATCGGCCCCCAGGGCGTCCCCGCCCTGCTCCGGGCCATGGCGCCCATCGAGGCCCAGGCCGCGGCCCCCGCGGTCCCCCTCTACTCCCTGGCGGTGGGGGCGATCTTCTTCTGCGTGCCGCTGGTCTTCGGCAGGCGCCCCGGCTGAGCCCACCTCGAGGCCGCGACGGGAACCGCGGGGAGGAGAGGGCGAGCCGGCTAGGCGCTGAGCTCCGCCCGCAAGATCCGGCTGACTTCCTCCGGGTTCGCCTTTCCCCCGCTCGCCCGCATCACCTGCCCCACGAAGTAGCCCAGGAGCTTCGCCTCGCCGGAGCGGAGACGCTCGGCCTCCGCGGAGTGCTCGGCGAGCACCCGCGCCACCAGCGGCTCGAGCTCCGCCGCGTCGCTCACCTGCTCGAGACCCCGTTCGCGGGCGATCGCCCGCGGGCTGCCCCCGCGCGCCACGAGGGTCGCGAGGACCTCCCGGGCGAGGGGGACCGACAGGGTCCCGTCGTCGACCAGCGCCACCAGCTCTCCCAGCTCGCCGCCGCCGAAAGGCAGCTCGGCCAGCGGGCGCTCCTTCGCCTCGCGCAGCAGGTCGTTCGCAATCCAGTTGGCGATCGCCCGCGGGTTGTCGTGGCGCTCGAGGGCCGCCTCGAAGAGCGCCGAGCGCTCCAGGTCCTCGGCCAGGAGCCGGGCGTCCTGGGCGTCGAGGCCGAGCGCGCCCGTGAACCGCTCGAAGCGGGCGAGGGCCGCCGGGTCGAGGCCTTCCCGCGGGTCCGGGGGCGGCGAAGGGTGCCCTCCTCCCGCCGCGGGTTTCGCTTCGGAGCTCTCCTCCCGGGCGGCGGGCTGCGGGGCCTCCTGCCGGGCCCAACTGTCGCGCAGGGTCACGATGCGGTTGAAGACCGGGGCGCCTTCGGTCGAGGACTTGGGATCGAGATAGAAGAAGCCTTGACGCTCGAACTGGAAGCGGCTTGCCGGTGCGGCGGTGGCGACGCTCGGCTCGATCCGGGCGCCGCGGGCGACGATCAGGGACTCCGGGTTCAGGTGGATCCGGTAGTCCTCGGGCCCGGCCGCCGGCCGGGGAACGTCGAACAGGCGGTCGTAGAGCCGGACCTCGGCCTCGATGGCGTGGGGGGCGGAGACCCAGTGGATCGTGCCCCGGACCTTGCGGCCGTCGGGCGCCGAGCCGCCCCGGGTCGCGGGGTCGTAGGTGCAGCGGAGCTCCGTGACGCGCCCGCTCGCCTCGTCCTTGACCACCCCGGTGCAGCGGATGAAGTAGCCGTAGCGCAGGCGCACCTCGCGGCCCGGCGCGAGGCGGTGGTAGCCCTTGGGCGGCGTTTCGGCGAAGTCGTCCCGCTCGATCCACAGCTCGCGGGAGAAGGGCAGGGGCCGCGAGCCGGGCTTGCCCACGTCGCGCGGGAAGTAGGGCGCCTCGAGCTCCTCGGCTTCGCCTGGCGGGCCCTCCGGGTAGTTCTCGATCACCACCTTCAGCGGGTCGAGGACCGCCAGAACCCGCGGCGCCTCGGTGTTGAGGGCGTCGCGGATCGAGTGCTCGAGGAGAGCGTAGTCGACGACGTTGTCGGCCCGGGCGACGCCGACCCGCTCGCTGAAGTCGCGGATCGCCGTCGGCGGCACCCCGCGGCGGCGCAGGCCGGACAGGGTCGGCATCCGGGGGTCGTCCCAGCCTTCGACGTGCCCCTCCCGGACCAGCTCCAGGAGCCGCCGCTTCGAGAGCACCGTGTAGGAGAGGTTGAGGCGGGCGAACTCGATCTGGCGCGGGTGGGGCTCCGGCTCGCCCACGGCGTCGAGGATCCAGTCGTAGATCTCCCGGTTGTTCTCGAACTCCAGGGTGCAGAACGAGTGGGTGATGCGCTCGAGCGAGTCGGAGAGGCAGTGGGTGAAGTCATAGAGCGGGTAGATCGACCACTCGGCGCCCCGGCGGTAGTGCTCCACGTGGCGGATCCGGTAGAGGAGCGGATCGCGCATCTTCATGTTTGCGGCCGCCATGTCGATCTTCGCTCGCAGCACGGCGGCGCCGTCCGGGAGCTCGCCGGCCCGCATGCGCCGGAACAGGTCCAGGTTCTCCTCGACCGAGCGGTTCCGGTACGGGCTCTCGCGGCCGGGCTCGGTCACGGTGCCGCGGTAGGCGCGGATCTCTTCCTCCGAGAGGCTGTCGACGTAGGCGAGGTCCTTCTCGATCAGGATCTCTGCCCGCTGGTAGAGCGCCTCGAAATAGTCCGAAGCGAAGTAGAGCCCGTCCCACTCGAACCCGAGCCAGCGGATGTCCTCCTGAATCGAGTCGACGTACTCCATCTCCTCGGTCAGGGGATTGGAGTCGTCGAAGCGCAGGTTGCAGGTGCCGCCGTTCTCCGCCGCCACGCCGAAATTGAGGCAGATCGACTTGGCGTGGCCGATGTGCAGATAGCCGTTGGGCTCCGGCGGGAAGCGGGTGACGACGGCGTCATAGCGGCCGGCGCGCAGGTCGCCCCGGATCACCTCGCGAACGAAGTCCCGCCCGCCCTCGTCGCTCGTGCTCTCGGCTTCACCCATTCTTTTGCTTTCCCACTCCGTTTCTCGCCGCCAACGCCCGAACGGCCGGCGCGGTATCCGGCGGCGCCTCTCTCTGACAGAAAAGCCGCCCCGCGCCAAGTCATCCGTGCGCAACGGCCGA
>CAZIIB010000214.1:0-6661 GCA_964539125.1 uncultured Thermoanaerobaculia bacterium
CACCAGGGCCCGAGCGGCGAGGAGCCAGGCGAGGATCGGGCCGCCCCGGACCACTCGCAGGCGCTCGCCCTCGTCGATCAGTGCGCGATAGGCCGCGTCGTCCTCGAAGGGATGGGGGCGCACCACCACCCGGAGGTGCGGCCGCTCGGCGGCGATCCGCGAGGCGAGTCGCGCCAGGCCGGCGAGCGCCTCCCGTTCGCAGGCGAGTCGGTGCTCGACGTAGGCCCGATCGAGGCCGAGCTGCTCGACCAGCATGCGGCACTCGCGCTCCGGCGTCGAGAAGCGTGGATTGGCGAGGGTGAAGGTCCCGGCGACCAGCACGATCGGATCCTCGTCCCCCGGCAGCTCTCCCCGCGCGGGCCGGCTTGCGGTGGCGACGATCGAGCGCCACGGCTCGGCGTAGAGGTCGAACCGGGGATTGCCGGTGACCCGGAGCGAGCGCTCCGGGTACCAGTCCGCGCGCCGGGCCTCTTCGGCGAGCCGCGGTCCCCAGGTGAGGAAGCGCCGGACCCGGTCTCGAGTCCCGCGGTCTTGAGCCATGATGCGCTCGTAGGGGCCGAAGCCGTCCATGACGCCCCCTTCGGTGTCGAGGACTGCGGTGCGAACGCCCGCGTCCTGGAGCCCGGCCACCCAGGCCTCGTTCGTCCGGCGCAGGTAGTTGAGCAGGACCAGGTCCGGCGCCAGGGCGCCGAGCTCGGGCTCCGCCAGGTTCATGGGCACCAGGTAGGACGTCTCTCCGGCGGCCGCGAGCCGGGTGGCGACCAGGGCGAGTCCGGGCAGGTCGCGCTCGGGGTTGTCGACGAGGAGGGCGATCCTCATGGGGAGGCGCCGGCCAGCCAGCGGGGGCCGCTCGTCAGGTCCCGGAACTGCTTCTGCGGCGAGGTCGACCAGAGCGCCGGCCGGCGGAGGCAGTCGAGAAAGGCCGCGGCGCTCCCTCCGCCGCCGAAGTGGAGGGCGGGAGCGAAGGGCTCCGGAAGCCGTTCGAGGGCCGCGAGCAACGCCTCCCGGTCCTCGGCGACCTCGAGGATCGATTCCGCCTGGCTTCGGTTGCTCTGGCGCGAGCCGACGCTGACCGAGGGCACGCCGTAGACCGGCGCCTCCCGCACCACGGAGCTCGAGTTGCCCACCACCGCCCGCGCGTTCTTGAGCAGGGTCAGGTAGTACTCGAAGCGCATCGACGGCAGGATCCGGAACCGGGGATCGCCGTCGAGGCGGGAGAGGGCCGTGAAGATCACCTCCGAGCCGGGGTCGTTGTTGGGGTAGATGACCACGAAGCGGTGGCTCGACCCCTGGAGCGCATCGACCACCCGGCCGATCTTCGCCGGCAGCTCGTCGAGCTCGGTGGTCACCGGGTGATAGGCGAAGATGAGGTAGCGCTCGAACGGGATCTCGTACTTCCGCCGCACCTCGTCGAGCGAGGGCAGGTCGGCCGAGAGCATGACGTCCACCTCGGGCGAGCCGATGGCGAACACGGTCTCCGGGAGCTCGCCGAGCTGCACCAGGCGGCGTGCCGCCTCCGGGTTGGAGACGAAGTGCAGGTGCGAGAGCTTGGTCACGGCGTGGCGGATGAGCTCGTCGACGGTGCCCGAGACCTCTCCGCCTTCGACGTGAGCGGTGAGGACGCCGTTGAGAGCGCCGACGGTGGCTCCGGCCAGGGCCTCGATCCGATCGCCGTGGACGACGAGGAGGTCCGGCCGGAGCCGGCGGACGTGCTCGCCGAGACCCTGGACCGTGACCGCCAGGACGGCGTCCATGGGCGCGGGGGGATCGGTCTGGTTGGGAAAGGTCTCCACCCGGCGGAAGCCGGCCTTCTCGATCTCGTGGACGGTTTCGCCGTAGCGCGCCAGGGTGTGCATGCCGGTGGCGAAGACGTGGCACTCCAGCTCCCGCGCTCCGTCGACCGCCCGGAGCAGCGGCTTGAGCTTGCCAAAATCCGCCCGGGTGCCAGTCACGAACAGCACCTTGCGCCGGTCGCTCACCGCTCCGCCTCCAGGTCCGCCCAGCCGACCTGGGTGTCGGCCGGCAGGTCCCGTGCCGCCACCCGACCGAGCACCGCGTCGTAGTCGCGGGCGCGGATCTCGCCGGTTCCCGGTCGCTTGACCCAGACGTTCTCGCCGCTCAGCGTCTCGCCGCGAGCGACCGGCCGGAGGGTCACCACCGAGGCGTAGGCGAAGGCGATGGTCGGAGCCTCCTCGGGGAGCACCGTCTTCGAGCCGCCCAGCGCCTCGTGGATCGCGCCCGTGCCCGCCACCAGGTCGCGGAGCCCGGGAGGATCGAGGGAGATGGGCACGTCGGGCCCGGGCCAGCTCGGGTCCGAGGTGAAGTGCTTCTCGAGGATCGAGGCGCCGAGGGCGAGGGCGGCGAAGCAGGTGTAGCTGCCGAGGGAGTGGTCCGAGAGGCCGAGGACCGCGTCGGGGAAGGCCTCGGACAGCTCCTCGAGGGCCCCCAGGCGGACCCGGTCGTAGGGCGTCGGGTAGATCGAGGTGCAGTGCAGGAGCGCGAACGGGACCCCGGCGCGGCGCAGGATCTCCACCGTCGGCCGGATCGAGTCGAGGTCGTTCATCCCGGTGCTCAGCAGGACCGGCCGGCCGAAGGAGGCGACGTGGCGCACCAAGGGGTCGTTGTTGCACTCGCCCGACCCGATCTTGAAGGCCTCGACCCCGAGGCTCGCCAGGCGGTCGGCCGCGGCGCGCGAGAAGGGCGTGCTCAGGAAGAGCAGGCCGCGCTCCTCGGCGCGCCGCTTGACCCGGCGCTCCTCCTCCGCGGACAGGGCACAGCGCGAGACGATCTCCCAGATCGACTCGCGGGCGTTGCCCGGGACCACGCGGTTGGGGATCATCTCGTCCTCGACCACGTGGGTCTGGAGCTTCACGCACTCGGCGCCGGCTTCCGCGGCGTCGTCGACCATCCGCAGCGCCTTCGCCACGTCGCCCTCGTGGTTGATTCCGATCTCGGCGATCACCAGCGGCGGATGGCCCGGTCCGACGGGTCGGCGACCGATCTGGAACGGCCGGGCCGCGCTTACCATACGGTCCATCCCCCGTCGACCACCAGGTTGTGACCGGTGCAGTAGCTCGAGGCGTCGGAGACCAGGTAGAGGAGGGCTCCCCGGAGCTCGTCGCGATCCGCCATGCGTCCGGCGGGGCTCAGACGTGCGTAGCGCTCGAGGAACCGTTCGTCCTGCTCGTTGAACACCCCGCCCGGCGTGATGGCGTTCACCCGCACGCCCGACTCCGCCCACAGGGTTCCCAGATAGCGGGTGAGGGCGACGATGCCCGCCTTGCTCACCGAGTACGCCGCCGGCTGGTTCTGACCGGTTCCTTCGTAGATCCGGTGGTGTGGGCTGACCACCCCGTAGAGGGACGCGACGTTGACGATCGAGCCCCGTCCGCGCTCGACCATGCGGCCGCCGACGACCTGGCAGCCGAGGTACGCCCCGGTCAGGTTCGTCTCGAGGATCCGGTTCCACTCCTCGAGTGGGAAATCCTCGAAGGCGGCGCCGTAGCGAGGCGACGGCGAGCGGTTGGTATAGGCGGCGTTGTTGACCAGGATCGTGGGCGTGCCGAGGGCCGCCTCGACCCTCTTCAGCATCTCCCGCCAGTCGCCGCGGCGGGTGACGTCGCAGGCGAGCCCGACCGCCCGGCTGCCCGCCTCGCCCTCGACCCGGGTGGCGAGCTCCTCGCAGGCCGCCGCCTCGAGGTCGCTCAGAGCGACGTCGGCGCCGGCCCCGGCGAGCGCCCGGGCCCAGACCTCGCCGAGGAGCCCCGCCGCGCCGGTGACCACGGCCACCTCACCCGACAGGTCGAACAGCTCCGCCGGCCGCCGGCCCCGGAGCCGCTGCCCGGGGGCGCTCACCGGCCTCCCCGCTCGGCCAACAGCAGCTCGACGAACCGGAGGTCGAGCTCGTCGTCGACGTCCCAGGCCCGCCTCCGGGAGATCGGGAGGATCCCCATCCGAGCCTCCGACCAGTGCCGGTAGCGCCAGAGCGCCTCCCGCCGGATCGCGTAGACGGCGGGGGACAGGTTGAAGACGGGCGGCGCCTGCTGGCGGCCGTGGATCGGCGCCGGCGGCGGCTTGACCAGGCGCACGGTGCCGTCCGGAGCGGGCTCGACCTGGTTGAAGTAGGGGTTGCGCTCCGCCGGGTAGGCGGTGACCACCAGGTCGAGGTCGCCGGCGAGAAGCGCCTCGACGGCGCCGTCCACGTCCTCGGGAGCTCGCAGGGGAACGCTCACGTCCAGGTCCACCAAGATCTCCACCGGCCGGGCATCGGTCGCCTCCAGGGTCTCGACCAGATGCCGGAAGACGTCCCATTTCGGCGCCTCGTCGGTCGCCAGGTGCGCGGGGCGCAGACACGGTACCTCGGCGCCGCGGGCACGGGCCGACTCGGCGATCCTGGGGTCGTCGGTGGAGACTACCACCCGCTCGAGGGTCCGGCAGGCGAGGGCGCAGTCCACGGCGTGGTCGACCAGGGGCTTGCCGGCGAGGAGGCGCAGGGCCTTGCCGGGTACCCCCTTGGAGCCGCCGCGGGCACAGACCGCTCCGACGATCATCCGGTCTCCCCGCCCGCCGGCTCGGCGACGCGCACCCGCTCGCCGGTCCGCGCCGACTCCAGCGCCGCGAGGGCGACGTCCAGCGTGCGCCGGCCCTCCGCCAGGCTCACCGGCGGCGAACCGTCGCCCGCCACGGCGAGGAGGGTCCGGTGCATCTCCTCTCGGAACCTCTCCTCCCGCCGATGTTCCGGATAGTCGAAGTGGTGCCACCGGCTGGCGTCGGCCTCGAACCAGCGGACGCTGCGCGCGTGGTGGTCCCAGAGCACCGTGCCCCGCTCGCAGACGACCCGGCAGCTCCGGCCGGGCACCCGTTGCAGGCAGTCGAGCTGGAGCGAGGCGAGGGCGCCGCCGGCGAAGGCGAGCTGGATCATGGCGAGGTTCTCGGCATCCATCTCCAGCGGACCGACGCGCGCGGCCAGGCACGAGACCGCGGTCACGGGGCCCATCAGCCAACGGGCGGTGTCGAGCTCGTGGCTGAGCTCCAGGATCACGCCACCCCCCAGCTCCCGGCGGGCCGTGACGCCCTGCCGGTAGTCGGTTCCCGGCCGCCAGTCGGGCAGGTACTGGCCCACCTGGGCCTGGAGCGCCAGCGGCGCGCCGAGCGTCTTCCCTGCGATCAGCTCGCGGACCCGGACCAGCCCGGGCTCGAGCCGGAGATCGTAGCCGACCGCGGCCACCAGACGCCGGCGCCCGACCTCGGCACAGAGCTCCTGGACCCCCTCGTTCCGAACCGCCAGGGGCTTCTCGAGGAACAGGTGGCAGCCGGCCCGGGCGGCGAGGAGGGCCAGGTCCAGGTGGTGAGAGGCGGGGGTCGCGATGACCACCAGGTCGGGATGCCAGGCCAGCGCCTCCTCGGCGTCGGTGAAGACCGGGAGAGACGGAAAGCCCTCCGGGGCCTCCGGCCGCGTGCGCAGCACGGCGAGGTCGTCGACTCCCAGGTCGACGAGGTTGCGGAGGTGGCGACGGCCCATCGACCCGACGCCGGCGAGCAGGACCCTGGGGAAGCGGGCGCTCAGGAGGCCTCCTCGAGAGCGGGGCGGCGGTCGACGGCGGCCCGCGCCAGCTCGCCCAGGCGGGCGGTCCGGGGGCGCAGGGCCGCGGCCAGCGTCTGGAGGTCCTTCCGGTGCCGCTCCCGCTCGCCGACCAGGGCCTCCGCCCGCCGGACCATGGCCGCCGTCTCGGAGAAGAGGTCGGTGGCGTCGAAGGGGCGGCCCAGGGCGCCGCCGAGGAGCTCGCACAGGCCGTCGACCTTGTGGGACGTGGTCCGCAACGGGAGGGCCGGGCAGCCGGCGAGGACGCCGAAGATCAGGTGGTGGTACCGGCCGGCGACCAGAAAGGAGGCGTTCTCGAGGAGGGCGAGGAGGTCCGCGTAGGTGTTCTCGGGCCCGAAGAAGTGGGAGCCGGTCGCCGCCGCCAGGTCCCGAACGATCCGCTGATCCATGCCGTCGCGGGCCAGGAGCACGCTGTTCGGTACCAGCCGGCGCAGGGCGCGGACCAGGTGGGCGAGGGCCGAGCCGTCCGCGCCCTGGCGCTGGTAGCCCCGCTGGGCCGAGAGCAGCATCGAGAGGCTGAGGCAGAAGTAGGGCTTTCCCTCCAGGCGAGAGCGCCAGCGGTGAAAGGCGGGGCGGGCCTCCCCCGCCAGCTCGGGAGCGAACTGGAAGACGGAATCCGGGACGACCTCCGCCGCCACGTCCGGTGCGTGCTCGGCGAGGTTGGCGAGCGAGAGGGGCTCCCGGACGGCGACGCCGTCGAGGACGGCGAAGGTCTTGCGAACGATCGCCGGGAGCACCGGATCGACGCCGGTGAGGTGGACCGTGCCGTTGAGGAAGACGCCGGGGATCCCCAGGCGAGTGCGGGCGAGCCAGAGGGCGAAGAGACACTTCACGGCCGAGTCGTTCGCCCGGTAGGTCGATCCCTCGGCGTTGAAGACGACGGCGTCGACGCCGTCGAGAGCCTCCAGGAACTGGCGGGCGTTCGGCCCGGCGCGTCCGTCGAGCCACTCGTCTGCCGTCGCCTCGAGCTCGTCCGCCACGGTGGGCAGGAAGAGGAAGTCCTCGGAGAAGCGCCGATAGATCCTCCGCCAGCGGCTGCGGCGCTCGTAGATCCGCCCG